>JAYSOL010000056.1:0-10216 GCA_043723045.1 Gammaproteobacteria bacterium
AGGACGTTGGGGAGGCGTGGATTGATGCGCCGCAGCAGGATCATGATGGCGAACGCGCCGGCGGCGGTGAAAAACGTCTGCCAGTGAGTCTGTTGGGCAGCGGCGGCGAGGGTGTTCCACACCGTCTCGTAATGGTGTTCCGCCTTCTCGGCGCGCACGCCGAAGATCTTGTCGAGCTGCGAGGTGGCGATGATGACGGCCGCGGCGTTGGTGAAGCCGACGATCACCGGATGCGACAGGAAGTTCACCACCACACCGAGGCGCAGCAGGCCGAGGCTGAGCTGGAACACGCCGACGATCAACGTCAGGCTGATGGCGTAGGCGATGTAGCCCGGACTGCCGCTGGCCGCAATCGGCTCGAGTGCCGCCGCCGTCAACAGAGACACCACGGCCACCGGCCCGGTGGCGAGCTGGCGCGACGAGCCGAACAGGGCCCCCACCATGGGCGGCAGGAACGCCGCGTACAAGCCATAATAGGCCGGCAACCCGGCGAGCTGGGCGTAGGCCATGGACTGCGGAATCAGCACCAACGCCACGGTGATGCCGGCGATCAGGTCGGCGTGCAACACCTTGGTGTCGCGCAGCTCACCGATCCAGGCGAGAAAGGGCAGAAAGCGCCGCACCCAGGGTTGCTTGAAGAATCCGAAGAATCCGGCTGACTGGGGGGTGCCGCTGGCAGGGACGCTCATTTAATAGATTCCAGAGATACGAAGAAGTTTGCTGGTGGCAACCCGTCTGTTCTTTGTTCGGTTTTTGCTGTACGCGGCGGTGCTGGGCGCCGGGAAGTTAAGCGTAAAATGTACCCTTCAGTCAAGACAATATTGCGCTAGGGAACCTCTGAACAAGTGGGAAAGACTATCAGGCTACGTCCCCTCTCCCTGTGGGAGAGGGACAGGGTGAGGGGAAAATCGCTGATTATCCCCCTCACCCTAACCCTCTCCCCCGAAGTGCGCGGGCCCCCTTCGGGGAGGCAAAAATCGCACGGAGAGGGGACTTGTTCAGGGGTTCCCTAGAGTGTAACGACTGGCTGTTGGCAGCGCTCCGATCTTTAGGGAGAGGGGCAAGCACCGAAAATTCCCCGCACCCCTTTTAGGCGGCGCCCGCCTTCGCACGGCTTACCATCTGCGCCACTGCGCTCGTCATATTGATCGGCGCGAGCACGACAGCCGGGTGCGCCGTGGCAAAGACGCGAAACAGCTCATCCGCGAACGCCTGGCCGATCTCGGCGACACCCTCAAAGTCGAGAACGATGTGACGGAATCGCTCGAACCGTTGCGACAATCGTTTTGCCTGGGAGCGCGACACGAGCTTCTCGCCTTCGTACTGCGCCAACCGCACGGGTACGATGGTCTTTGCAAACGTGTATTCCTCCGGCGCCGCAAACTCGTCGAACACCGACTTGGCAGTGCGCGGGCTGTCGTTGGCAAGGCGCATAAGCACCAGTGTCCCGGTTGCATCGGCGGGACGCTCCATCGACACATCCAGCGTGCCGTGGTCGTGCATGAAGTGCAGGCGCCCGGAGCGAATGTCGAACGCATCGAAGACCTTGGACACGAAAAAGATGCCCTCGCCCGAGTGATGGTCAGGGTCCGTGGTGAGCTTGCCCTTGGCGAGTTCGAGTATGGCTTCACGCGCATCGTAAAGATCGAATGCCCGTTGAATCTTGAGAAAGATGCCCTCGCCGTCATCGGCCACCCAACCATCGGTGTAGAGCGCATTTCTGCGCACACCCACATGCACTTGCGCCGTCCCCGAGTGGTCGATGGCATTATTGACCATCTCGGTGACACCATAACGCCAGATGTCGCGCACATTCTCCGCCAGATCGGAACAGGCGGGCGCAAACACCTCCTGCCAGACGATGTCTTCCCGCAGACCCGCCCGGGGATAGCTGCGCATCGCTTCGAACACGGTGACGAAACGATAGACCCGTGCCCGGGTGCTCCCCTCGGCGTCAACTTGCCCGCTGCGCAACAACGCCTGCAGGTGGCCATTGGCGACTTGTCGCGAGAGGCCAAATTCGGCCGCCAGACGCCTGGCAACACCGCGACCGTCCTCAGCAATGAGCGCCAAGGCACGCTGACGTAGGATAGCTTTGTCAACCATATTGGTACTAATTGTAAACAATACTGACTTTGATTGTCAAAGTTAGCTACTTGATTGTCAATACTTACTAAATAATTCCTTTTAATTCAATTAAGTCAGGGGGATTCGAACACAGGTCCGCAAGGGCCGAAGGATGCAATTTCTGGCGGTGAACAGTGGATTTATCAGATCTTGCCGACGACGTTGATGAAAATACCCTGACTCTTATAACTCAGGTCCGTCAGATTGTCGGAAAAATCGGTAAAGTTATAACCAATGCCCGCTTTGATGTGGTTTCCCACATGCCGATAGAGGGCCAGCAACATGCCGCTGCGCGTGTCCTGCGCATCGGTCAGGTCGAGCCTACGCGCCTCGAGGGTGGCATCCCAGCGGCGGATGAATTGCCAATCGGCACGCACGATGTACAGATGCGCCCGGCTATCGAAAAATTGCGGATCCACCCGGTCCAGACTCACCTGCCCCAGGCGGTAGGCGTATTTGGCGCCCAGGGTCCAGCGCTGCGTGAGGTCATACACCACGTCGAAGGAGAAGACATGGCTTTTCTGCACGAAATCGACGGCCACGTTGGCGGTCGTCACCTGATCGGTGGTCGGCAGATTATAGAAATACGTATATTTGATTAACGTATTGAGGCGATCGTTGGTGACTGGCCGATAGCCGTAACCCAGCACCGCTTCCGTGTAATTGCCGGCATAGTAGGCACCGAGGGAGCTTTGGCTTTGGGCGTGATTCAGCTTGCCGATGAAGCGCCACACCGGGGTGATCTGATATTTCAGGTTGTTCTTGATCAGCCAGGACGTGCGTTCGGTCACGGTCAGATCCGGATTTTGCGTGTTGTCCACGCGATACTCGAAGGCGCTGGAGAATTTAATGACGTCAACACCATAGCCGACCCGCAGGCCGGTGCCGCTGCGTTCGATGGTGGCGCCGGTGAGGCCGTCGCGCAGCGTCCCGACATCGACACTGGCGCCGAAATTCCAGCGATCCACCGGCGCCAGGTCGACACCGGCGGAATGCGTGAGTCCGGTCGGCACATCCCCGTGGCTGTACTTTTCCTCCAGATAAACACTGGCGCTGTCGGAGTAGCGCGTCTTGAAACCGGAGATCATGTTGCCCTTCTTGGCGCGCACGCCATTATCCGTGGACTCATTCTCCAAGGCATAGGTCAGGTAGGTGGTGGTGCGATCGGTGTACAGATACTCCGTGCCGAGTTTGCCGGCCGCGCCCAGATCGCCGCTGGAGGCCTCGCCGTTCACCCGGAAGCGATCCGTCACGCGATAGGCGCCGCCCGACCCCACCCGGCCGTTGTCTTGCCGATTGCCGGTGGTGTCCAGGGTGTCCTGCACGAAACCGTAGGCCGTCCAACGCGCCCTGGAGTCGTAGGTCGCGCGCACCACCGCATCGGTGCGGTCGCCCTGCACCTGGGTCAAGGGAACGATCAATGAATCATCCTGGCGGCTGTCTTTTCTGTAGCCCGTGCTCAGCAGCCAGTGGTCGGTCCATTGATAACCGAGATCCAGTTCGCTGGCGCTGGTATTGAGCCCCAGCACCCGGGTGGTTTTGTCCGCCTTGGCGTGGAGACTGATTCTTTCAGTGACCGGCAGGGTCAGTGCGCCGCCATTCTGCTGCGTATCGGTGGTGGTCGACAGACCGGGGGCGGAGTATCCAGCGTCCAGGGTCTGGGTGTAGAGCGTCACCCTGCCCTTGGCGCCGGGAAAGACATCGGTGAGGCCGAGGCTGGTGTCGACACGGGAGGCGTCGGCACTGATATTTGTGCCGCTCACCTGTCCAATGGGAGTGAAGTTGAAACCACCATTATTGGAGGCGAGGGATGCGACACCCGGGCCCTCGGTGCTGGACTGGGCGACCTTGAGCCAGGATTCGGCGCTCAGCCTGAAGGTCAGGTCGGTGGCGCCGAGGCTGCTTTTGTTGCTGGCCTCCTCGTTTTTGTCGGACGTGACGCCCAGCTTGATGTAATCGTTCAACCACCAATGGGAACGACCACCCACCGCCAGCGTACTGGTGTTGCTGAAACCGGGGGTATATTCGTACCCGACCACCAGATACACCGGGTTGCCGCCCGTGGTATCGCTGGCCACCAGCAGATTGTCGGCCGCGGTGGAGGCCAGGGGTTGCGTCAGCAGTATGCGTCCCTGCAGCGGGTCGATATCGTAATCCAACACCGGTGTTAAGTTCTTGACCCCGACGACGATGCCGGAATCCTTGTCGCGGATCTCGATGCGCACGCGTTCCGATCCCGTCAGAATATCCTGGCGGCGCAGGAAGTAGAGCGACCCGCCGGTACCGAGAAATTCGTCACGCCCGGCGACCGTGCCGGGTTCCGCGGCAAAACCATCGACCAGGAAGCGTTGTTCGCCAAAAGAGGTGGCCGCCGGTGTTTGATAATGCAGGTTGGCGCCATACAAACCGCGGTCGACGCGCGCCAGTTCGTTGTCGCTGTAGCCAATCTTGAAACTTCCCCACAGTCCGTAGCTGAGGTCCTTGTGCAATTTGACATAGAACTTGCCCAGGGTGGGGGCGCCATCCTCCACCGTGCCGTCGTCACCGTAGGTGGGATAGTAGTAGTCGGGGTCGATGCGCCGGAATAAAGCACCCGGCGTCTTGTCCATGAAATTGCTGAACAGATCTCCCGTCGGCCCTTCCAAAGTATCGGCACTCGCGGTCAGGCCCCAGCCGGCACCAAACTTGCCTTTGGTGTAGAAGGCCAGCCGGCCGTCCACGTTCAGCTCATTGTTGTAGTGGGTTTCATCATTGGTGACGAGGCGCGCCGGTCCGGTGGTACGGTCCGCGGCGAATGTGACGTCGGCGATGCCGACATAAAACCAATCGCTCTGCTTCAACTCGAGGTCGCGCCAGAACAGCTCACCGCTGCCGGACTGGTTGAGCACCGCCACCTCCACCGTATGTTTGCCCTGTGGCAGAATTTCCTCCACGACAAACTTGCCGTCCTTGCCTACCGGCACCGCGCGGCCCGCCACCCACACGCTGTGCTGCTCCGGGATGCTGCTGCCATAGACCTTGATGGTGCCGCCCTGTTTGGCGATGCCTTCCGGGCCCAGGCGGTTCTCGCCGTAGCCTACCAACTGCTCCTTGGCCGCGTCGGCATCCTGGGTGGCGGTTGCCAGTTCATCCACCAGCCACAGGGACAGGGGTTGGGTTTCGTCAAAACGCCCGTCCTTGTCGTAGACGCGTAATACATATTTCAACTCGTGTGCGGGGGCCTGGTAGCGGGAAAAGTCCGCCGGCCATTCGGTGACGCCGTCTTTGTTGACCGGCACCACGGCGATGGGCACGTCGCGCGCCGATTGCGGTCCGTCGAAGATGCGCACCTCGGCCTTGTCGATGAGGCTGGCGTAGTTGGTGTACATGCGGAAACGCACCCGATTATCCGATTCCTGCGCCTTGATATTATCCTGATAGCGCAGGGTGGCCGGCCAGGCCGTGACATTCAGGCGCGGCTTCAGGTCGAGATTGTCGAACTTGAACTGGATATCGGCTTGGTCCAGGGCGATGTCGGTACAACGCTGGATATCCGCGATGCTCTTATTGGGATCGTCCACGGGTTTACCATCGACGGTAATGCGCATGGTGTTCAGCGCCAGGGGGTCCTTGGGGATTACCGGCCGGGTCAGGCGGGTGATGTCCAGACCGTCGTTATCGTCCAGCAGCGCCAACTCGTCATACACCACCTCCACCTCCACCCGGGAAATATCCGAGGTGACGAAGCCGGCGTTGACCACGTCATCCGACTGCACAAAACCGCGCCCCTCGAATTCCGCCTGCGCCTCCGTGAGGCCCAGCTCTTGCTTCACCGCGTCCATCGCGCGGCGCGCCCGCGCGGCAGACAGGCCGATGTCATCGCCATACACCATGGCGGTACGGCGATCGAGACGTTCATTGCTGGTATAACCGATGAAGCGCAGGCGCACATTCGCCTTGTCGCGCACCTCCGCCATGAGGTTGCGCAGGCGGTCGGAATAGCCGACCACGATGAGCGGCTTGCCGCCGTCTAACAATATCGACGGGATGTTGCCCGAGGGCGGGACATACACCCGCGTGACCGTCTCGGCGCCGGCGGCCTCGGGACAGATTTGCGGCTCATCCGGCAGTTCCTGCAAGGCATCGTCATACCAGAACTCGACTTCGATGCGCCGGTTCAGGGCCCGGCCCCGCTCCGTATCGTTGGACGTGATGGGTCGCGCAGCGCCCTTGCCATCGACCTCGATAGAAGCGGCGCGAAGTTTCAGTGCATCCTGCACCGCCAGGGAGGCGCGGCGCGCCCGGGCCTTGGACAAACCGACCGCGGTGCCGTAGATGCGCTCCTCGCGACCCGCCAAGGGGGCGTTGTCGGTATAACCGATGAATTTAACGACGACGCCCTGCTTGCCCTGCAGGTCGAGCAGCGCCTGTTGGATCTTTTGCGTGAAATCCGCCGGGATGCTGGCGGTGTCCTCGTCGAAATGCAGCGGCGCAATCAGATTCTTGATGCGTGCGCGCTTCGCGTGGCCCTCCTTGTAGCGCAACTTGCAAACCGTTTCCACGCGGCAGACCTTCACGCGATTGATCTGTTCGACAATCACCAGCTCTTTGTCCACCAACTTGCCGCCGACCTCGTCGTACCAGACCTCCACCTCCACGCGCCGATTGAGGGCCTTGCCCTGTTCCGTGGCATTGCTCGCGACCGGCTGGGATTCGCCCATGCCCTCGTACGAAATAGATTCCGCCGGGAGATTGAGCGCCTTCTGGAAATACTCCGCCACGGTGCCGGCGCGTTCCCGCGACAGCACCAGATTGTCGCCGTACTTTGCCTTCGCGTCGCCAAACAACGGCACATTGTCCGCGTGGCCGACAAAATGCAGCCGCACGTTGGTGCGGTCCTTCATGCGACCGAGCACATCCCGCAGGAGCCCGATATAGTTCTCCGGAATCTCCGCCTCAGCGGAACCGAAGTGGATGGGTGGCACTACGTTCTGCAGCTTGACGGTCTTGACGTCCTTGGCCAGCACCTTCTTGATTTCAAGGGTATCGCCCTGCTTTCCCTCCGCGCCATCGGTGCGCGCCCAGGGGGCACGCGACTCATCCACGCCGGACTGATGTTCCACCGTGGCACCGAGGGAAGCGGGCTCCAGCACCTGCACCGGCGTGGCGGACGGAACCTTGGTGTCCGCCACGGCCGCCGCGCCGGCGAGGCTGGTCAACAGGACAAATGAAAGTTGTCCCAACACGTTAAGCACGCCCATGCCTGCCGGACGCGGACGCGACATAACGCATGACGGCATCGGCCTGGTCATTGGGACAGGGCCTTACGGTCCGGCGGCCCGCCGCGGCGCCAGAAAATCTCCGTCTCGATGGTCAGCTCGTAACGCTGGCTTTCCTCCTTCCATAGTTCGATCAAGGCCTGCTTGACGGTCTTCATGCGCCGCGCGACCAGCCCCGCGTCCTCCACATCGCCGAGGTAGGAGACACGCAGTATCGCCGGCGCCTTGCGCAATTCGCCCAGCAACAACCCGGTGCGTGGCTGCCACTGCGGCCGCATGTCCGTGGTGCCGGGCTCGAAGACCGCATCCGAGATGTCGAGACGCACGACCCGATGCAGCGCGGCGCCGAAATTGAATTTCAACATCGTGCCGCGCGTCGCCCGTTGCACCAGCGGGTTCTCCGTGGTGACGCGGTAACCACTCGGCAGGCTGCGGTCATCCAGCTTGAGTATGTAGTTGCTGCCGCGGTCCTCGTTCGGCACCACCGCGCAGGTGATGTGGTAGCGGCCATGCTTGTCGGTCTTTGCAATCAGACCGCGGGCACTGACGATGCGCACGCCGGGCAGACCCGCTTCGCCGTTGTCCTGGTAGCCATTGGCGTTGGCGTCGTCAAACACCTTGCCGATGACATCGGTGCAATCGAAGGTGGGATCGGGCATGACACGCACCGTCGCCGTGGCCACGCCGGAGGCGTTACCACCGGTGGCGGTGTTGATCACCTGGGCACGATTGACATATTCGGCATCGGCCACACCCGCACCCACCACCAGCAACAATTTAATGGTGTGCTGGGAATTGCCCGCGAGGGTGAGATTACCCCAGCTGATCTGCCGCGTGGTCTTGATCGGCTCCGACGGCACACCGTCGAAGCGCGCCGAACCGGCCACGTACTTGAAGCCCGGCGGGAAGATGTCGACGATGGACACGAACGGCAGTGATGCGCCCAGGGTGTTTTTTACTGTAATGGTGTAAGGCACCAACTGACCGCGCGTCACGTTGATCAAGGGCGAGGTCTTGCTGATGGCGACGGCGGTTCCGAGATTCGGGTCCAGCGGGATATGGTTGTTGAACAGCTGGCTGCGGCCCGGGATGCTGACGTTATCCAGGTTGAGGTGCAGATAGTACGCCGTGCCAATAGTTTGCGGCGGCACGCTGGCGGGCGGCGCGAACTCCGAGGTCTGCGCCTCGCAAAAACCCGTCGGCGTGGCGATGGCATCCGCCGGGCAGATCGGTACGGAATAGGCCGCTGTCGCGGCACTGCTGGTGGGCGGAATAATCGCCGACGGGGCGGCGCCATAACCGGTGAGCGGTGGCGTCACGCGGATCAGATAATCCGCGCCGGAAGGACAGGCCGGGCTGCTGAAGTTCAGGTCGAATTTGTAGTAGCCACGGCCCAAGGTCACCTGGTTCTGCTGGGCGCCATCGTCGAAGCAGCTGGCGGGCACGGGCGCCTGGGTGGAGGCCAGCAGCAGGCCCAGCGTCGCCCCGGCCGTGGGTGACCGCAGGATCGAGTTGTAAACCACACCGTCCGGATCGATGGGCAGATCCAGATTCTGGATGTTGCTACCGGAGCCGGCCTCGATATCGGAGATGCGCTGCGGCCCGTCGACAAACAGAGGAAAGAGCGTGGCATCGTGATTCGCCCGACCGAGGGAGGCGGTGGTGGCCACGGCGCCGGGGGCGCGGAAGCGGATTTCATAAGGAATATTGGTGGTGGTGTAAGGTGCCAGACCGACCACCTGATACAGGCCATTGGTATCGGTGAGCACGCTGGCCACCAGGAACCCGTTGGCGTAGACCAGCACGTCCCAACCCGCCAGGGGCAACTCGCTGCCGTCGAAGAGGTTATTGAAATTCGCATCGTGCCAGACGCGGCCGTTGAGGGCGGCACTGCCCGCGGCGCCGCCGATATCGATGGAGGCACTGGCGGATGCGGTCTGGGTCGGCGAGTCCCAGGCCACCCGGGCCGTGTTGGTGATGGTCGCACCGATCACACCCGAAACAATATTTACGCGGAAGCGCAACTCCACCGTGCCCCCGGGTGCGAGGTTACCGTAGGGCGTGAAGTAATCCGCCGTAATAGTTGTCCCCACCACCGTCACGCCCGTGGTCGAGGAATTCATTAGGGCGGATCCCGCCACATACGACACCACAAAACGCGGCGGCACCAGGAGGGAAATCGGCAGCGTATCGGTAATCACCACGTTGGTCACCGGCACCGCACCGATGTTGGTGACGCGCACCACGTACTCCAGCTGCCCGCCCACCAGCGCGACACCACCGCCCACCACCGCGACTTGCTTGGTGATGACCAGGCGTTGCACGTCACCGACAACAACTTGTGTCGGCTGATAACCGTTCCCCGGGTTGCCGTCGGCGTCGGTGCGCTGCGGCGGCAGTTCGGTGCTGGCCACGCTGCCCTGGTTGCTGATGATGGTGCCGGTGGGTGTGCCGGCATTGACCTGGGCATCGAAGATCACCGTCGCCGTGCCGCCGGGGGATAAGGTACCGGCACCCGGGGCCGGCAAGGGCGGCGTCAGGTTCGACGAACTGATGGGCAGGCCGGCCGCGAGGGGGAAGGCGCCCGCCACCGGTTGTCCATTCAGCTGCAGGGAGTTGGCCACATAGGTCGTGTCATTGGGCAAGGCATCGGTGAGCGTGGCCGCGGTGGCCGGCAGCGCCCCGGAGTTGGTGATGGTAAAGGTGTAACGTAATACGTCGCCCGGATCGACGATGCCCGGTGAGCCACCATCCACCTGGAGCTGCACCGTCTTGAGCGCGTAGATCAGCGGCAGGTTGCCCACCACATCGCGCGTGGGATCGTCCACCAC
>JAYSOL010000057.1:0-7648 GCA_043723045.1 Gammaproteobacteria bacterium
TATTCAAGCCAGTCGCCGTGCCCAGGAACAAATCTCGGCCATGGAGAAACTGGCGTGTCAAGCGAGCGAACTGTCGTGCATGGAATATGATTTTTTATACGACAAGACACGCCATCTGCTCACCATCGGTTACAACGTGGACGAACGCCGCCGGGATACCAGCTATTACGACTTGTTGGCATCGGAAGCCCGGTTCTGTTGTTTCGTCGCCATTGCCCAGGGCCAATTGCCCCAGGAAAGTTGGTTTGCCCTCGGACGCACACTCACGACCGCCAGTGGCGAGCCGGTGCTTTTTTCTTGGAGTGGCTCCATGTTCGAGTATCTCATGCCTCTCTTGGTCATGCCGACCTATGAAAACACCCTGTTAGACCAGACCTATAAGGCAGCGGTCGAGCGCCAACTGGAGTATGGAGGACAACGCAGTGTTCCCTGGGGCATGTCCGAATCGGGCTACAACACCGTCGATGTTCATTTGAACTACCAATACCGCGCGTTTGGCGTACCAGGGCTGGGACTCAAGCGTGGTTTGGGAGAAGATTTGGTTATTGCCCCGTACGCCTCGGCGCTGGCGTTAATGGTAGCGCCCGAAGCGGCTTGCTTGAATCTGCAACGGCTGGCCGGGGCAGGGGTGTTGGGCGAGTACGGCTTTTACGAAGCCGTGGACTATACCGCCACGCGCCAGCGGCGCGGTGAATCGAGCACCGTGGTTCGGTCTTACATGGCCCACCATCAAGGGATGAGCCTGCTTTCGCTCGCCTATTTATTGCTGGATCGGCCGATGCAAAAGCGTTTCGAATCGGATCCGCAATTCCAGGCGACGCTGTTATTGCTGCAGGAAGGGATTCCGAAAGTGACGGTATTTTCAATACCAACCAATGACGTGCCGGATATCCATATCCCCGCTAACGCCCCGGAGACGTCGGTACGTGTTTTCAATACTGCGGATACACCGATACCGGAAGTACAACTTCTTTCCAACGGTCGCTACCATGTGATGGTCACCAATGCCGGCGGCGGCTATAGCCGCTGGAAGGATTTTGCCGTCACGCGCTGGCACGAAGATACCACTCGCGACAACTGGGGGACATTCTGTTACCTGCGGGAGTTGACAGGCGCAGAGTACTGGTCCGCTGCTTATCAGCCGACCCTGCAGCCGGCGAAAAATTATGAGGCTATTTTTTCGGAAGGTCGCGCCGAATTCCGCCGCCGCGATCGGGATTTCGATACGCATACGGATATTGTTGTTTCGCCGGAGGACGACATCGAGTTGCGTCGGCTACGCATCGTCAATCGTTCGCGGTCCCGCCGAACAATAGAAGTCACGAGTTATGCGGAAGTGGTACTGGCCTCTCCGGTCACGGACGCCTTGCACCCGGCTTTCAGTAATCTCTTTGTTCAGACCGAGATTATTTCCGCACACCAGACGATTCTGTGCACGCGCCGGCCGCGGTCGCAGGATGAGCGTACGCCCTGGATGCTGCACTTCATGGCTGTACATGGGGCGAAGCTCGATGAAATTTCCTATGAAACAGACCGTATGCAATTTGTCGGGCGCGGTAACAGTGTCGCCGATCCGCAGGCACTCCAGGCGAGTGGGCCGCTTTCCGGGGGACAGGGATCGGTGCTCGATCCAATTGTTGCTGTACGCTGCAGGATTACGCTCGAGCCGGAACAGACAGTAATCGTCGATATGGTCACCGGTATCGGCGAGACTCGTGAGGCCGCCTTGAGTCTGGCCGACAAATATCATGATCGGCGCTTGGCGGACCGGGTGTTCGAACTGGCCAGTACGCATGCACAAGTGGTGCTACGCCAGATCAATGCCACCGAGGCCGATGCCCAACTTTATGGTCGCTTGGCCAGTTCGGTCTTGCACGCCAACTCATCCTTACGCGCCGATGCCGGAGTGCTTCTTAAAAATCGACGCGGACAATCTGGTTTGTGGGGCTATGCAATTTCGGGTGATCTGCCGATAGTGTTGTTACAAATCGCAGATCCGGCACACATCGACCTGGTGCGCCAATTGGTGCAAGCGCATGCCTACTGGCGTTTGAAGGGCTTGGCAGTGGATCTATTGATCTGGAATGAAGACCATGCCGGTTACCGGCAATTGCTCCACGAACACATCATGGGTCTGGTGGCCGCCGGCGTTGAAGCCAATATCATGGATCGGCCCGGTGGAATATTTGTGCGCCCCGGTGAACAGATATCCAACGAAGACCGTGTGCTGTTGCAAACGGTGGCGCGTGTCATTGTTGCCGATAACTTGGGCGCGCTGGCCGATCAAATCAACCGCCGCAGTGCCGTTGACGTGCGCGTTTCGCGTTTGAGGCCGATACGCGCCTATCGCGCAGAGGCTCCTGCGGTGCTCGCGTCGCGCGACTTAATTTTATTCAACGGTTTGGGCGGATTCACGCCGGATGGGCGCGAGTACGTGATCACCACGTCGCCGGGGCAGGTGACGCCGTTACCGTGGGTGAATGTGTTGGCCAACCCGCAATTCGGAACAGTGGTCTCGGAAAATGGACTAGCCTATACCTGGAGCGAGAACGCGCATGAGTTTCGTCTCACGCCCTGGCACAACGATCCAGTCAGCGATTCCCAGGGAGAGGCCTTGTACTTGCGCGATGAAGAGAGCGGCCATTTCTGGTCTCCGACGCCCCTGCCTTGTCGTGGCACAGCGCCGTACGTGACGCGGCATGGTTTCGGCTACAGCGTCTTCGAACACAACGAAGACGGCATCCGCTCGGAGCTGTGGGTGTATGTGGCCTTGGAGGCCGCGGTGAAATTTTCTGTTTTGAAAATTCGCAATGAATCAGGCCGCACGCGCCGCCTCTCGGCCACCGCCTATGTGGAATGGGTGTTGGGTGACTTGCCACCGAAATCGGCCATGCATGTGGTTACTGAAGTCGATGCCAAGAGTGGCGCGCTGTTTGCGCGCAATCCTTACAACACCGAGTTTATCGATCGAGTGGCGTTCCTGGATATGGAGGACAGTACGCGCACGTTCACAGGCGATCGTAACGAATTTCTGGGGCGCAATGGGTCGTTCAAGCGCCCGGCGGCCATGTATCAGACGCGGCTTTCTGGAAAAGTCGGAGCCGCTTTGGATCCCTGCGGTGCGCAACAAGTACCGTTCGAACTTGCGGCCGGTCAAGAGCGCGAAATCCGCATCATGTTGGGCGTGGGGCGCAACGCCGAGGATGCCGGCCATTTAGTACGTCGTTTCCGCGGAACGAGTTCCGCCCGCGAGGCATTTGAACAGGTGCAGCAATACTGGACCCAGACACTGGGGGCCGTGCAGGTCGAGACACCCGATGCGTCGCTCAACGTCTTGACCAATGGTTGGCTTGTGTACCAGACGCTGGCTTGCCGGCTGTGGGCGCGTAGCGGCTACTACCAATCGGGCGGTGCCTTTGGCTTTCGTGATCAATTACAAGATGCCATGGCCTTGGTGCACGCCGAGCCGCAGCGAGTGCGTCAACAAATTCTGTTGTGCGCAGGTCGCCAGTTCCTGGAAGGCGACGTTCAACATTGGTGGCACCCGCCGTCCGGTAGAGGCGTGCGCACCCATTGCTCAGACGATTACCTGTGGTTACCGTTGGCTACTTACCGTTACATAACGATCACCGGGGATAGCGGAATACTGGAAGAGACTATCGCGTTTCTCGAGGGCCGCCCGGTCAACGCGGAGGAGGATTCCTATTACGACCTGCCTATTCGCTCTGAAGTTAGTGCCACTTTGTACGAACACTGCACCCGTGCCTGTCTGCACGGCCTGCGATTCGGTGTGCACGGCCTGCCCCTTATCGGTTCGGGGGATTGGAACGACGGCATGAACCAAGTGGGGGAACACGGCCAGGGCGAAAGTGTCTGGCTAGGTTTTTTTCTTTATCACGTGCTGATGCAGTTTACCGAATTGGCGCGCCAACGCGGCGACGATGCCTTTGTTGCGCGCAGCCAAGAAGCGATGACGGCGTTGCATAAAAACATCGAACGCCACGGCTGGGACGGCGCCTGGTATCGGCGCGCCTATTTTGACGATGGTGCACCGCTTGGGTCGGCGGCCAATACCGAATGCCAGATCGACTCGATTGCTCAGAGTTGGTCGGTACTCTCCGGAGTTGGTGATCGGCAACGCACCCATCAGGCTATGGAATCTCTCGATCAGCGCTTGGTGCGCCGTGATCATGCGCTGGTCCAGTTACTGGATCCCCCGTTCGACAAGTCGCCCATGAATCCGGGCTACATAAAAGGATACGTGCCCGGCGTACGGGAAAATGGCGGACAGTATACACACGCAGCAATCTGGGCGGCCATGGCCTTTGCGGCTCTGGGGGACAGCCGACGTGCGTGGGAATTGGCGGGCATGATAAATCCAGTTGCCCGCGCGAGTACTCCCCAGGGGATGGCTATTTATAAAGCAGAACCGTACGTGGTGGCCGCCGATGTCTATGCGGTGGCCCCCCACACGGGGCGCGGGGGGTGGACTTGGTACACGGGCTCGGCGGGTTGGATGTATCGGTTGATTTTGGAATCGCTGTTGGGTGTAAGCCGCGAGGAAAATAAACTGCGTATCGCACCCTGCCTGCCAGAAGGATGGAAAGAGTTCACGCTGCACTATCGCTATGGCGCAACGGTCTATCGTATCGTGGTTCTAGGCACAGTGGGCGCAAGTGGAGCGCACGTGTTACTGGACGGAATTGCTATAGCCGGATCGTTCATTACCTTGGTGGATGACCATCAGGAACACTTTGTCGAGATAAAAGTGCCCCTGCACGCCAAAGATTTACAGGCCATTGAATACGCCCGTTGACGAATTTCTACCTTTGTACGATATCGCACAGCGTGTTTCGGAGTGCCTGGTTACTCTGACATGGATATTTCGATTCCAGCCGGGTGCCGATATGAATGTCTCTCGTCCGATAAATAAGCAGTCGCTCGTCGTATTCACTACGTTCATATTCTTGGCTGGATGTGGAGGTGAGGGAGGTGGCGGAAACGCCAGCAATCCCGGACCGCCTGACACCACCGAACCTACCGTCACGGCCATGAGCCCGGGCGAGGACAGCGCGGGAATAGGGACAAACAGTAAACTTACGGTAACGCTGAGCGAGTCGATGGCGGCGGCGGGCATTAACGCCGATAACTTTAGGCTCACCAACGAATCCACTTCTATTTCAGGAACGGTGCGTTACGACAGTACCAACAAGATAGCCGTGTTTACGCCGAGTAGCCCTCTGGCGCCAGATACACGCTATACCGCCACCCTGGTTACCGGCATTAAGGATTTGGCTGACAACCCACTCTCGAGCGATTTTGCCTGGTGCTTTGTAACCGGGGCAGGAGTAGATGACACGGCGCCCAGCGTGACTTCAACGGTCCCGATAGAGGCGGCTACCGACGTAGCAGGGAATCAAAAGATCAGCGTCACCTTTAGCGAGGAAATCGACACATCCACCCTCACAGCCTCCACCTTTACCGTGTTAGGTCCGGGCAATACGTTGATTCCGGGGACAGTGTCCTATTTCGATAGAACGGCGGTATTTAAACCAAACAATACCTTGGCCTCGAATACAGTTTATACCGCGAGCATTGCGAATGTCAGCGATCTGGCTGGAAATGGCCTGCAGCCGGCTGCCTCATGGAGTTATAGCACGGGCGCCAACGCAGATGTTCTTGCCCCGGTCGTCGTTTCCACGAGCCCCGCCAGTGCCGCGACCGGCGTGCCCGTGAGCAGCACTATTAACGCCACCTTCAGTGAGCCGATGGATCCGGCAAGCTTAACCACAGCAAACTTTTTCGTAATGGCGCCAGGCAACATCCGCGTGATAGGCACGGTGGCCTACAACCCCACCAACAAGACTGCGACCTTTACACGAATAAAACATGAAAGGACCTATGTGGGTTCGCATCCAACGCCGGTGAGTGATCTCGCTGCGAACACTGTCTATACCGTTACGATCACGGTCGCAGTGAAAGACATGGCAGGAAGGGCAATGGCAAACAATCTAGTCTGGCAGTTTACTACTTTGCCGTAGCGCGAATGCCTAAAGAACCGGCAAGAGTAACTCGCGAGTTAGAAGGGCGAGCAGCAAGGAACCAGATAAGGAGATGGTGGGCGATGCAGGGATCGAACCTGCGACACCTGCCGTGTGAAGGCAGTGCTCTACCGCTGAGCTAATCGCCCCGAAAATCGGCGCAAGTTTACGCTTTCCCGACGGTTAGGGTCAATTTTACCGGTCGGGCCCCTGGTCGTGGTGGATTCGGAGCGTTTGCGAACTTCACGTATAGTAACGTGCGAGCTTTCTGCCGACTTTTCCGCATCTTGCGCAAATCCGATTTCAATTTCTATCTGCCAGCCGCGCTCATCGCTCAAGCCCCACTGCCGCAGCGGGCTGCCAGCCGGTTGTTGTGTGTAGAAGGTAGCAGCGGCGCTCTGACCGACCGGCAATTCATCGATCTGCCGACATTGTTACGATCCGGTGACCTCCTGGTATTCAACGACACGCGCGTGATGCCGGCCCGGTTGTACGGCGAAAAGGTTAGCGGTGGGCGTATTGAAGTCTTGCTGGAACGGTTATTGAGCGAGCGGCGTGTGTTGGCACAGGTGCGCGCCAGTAAACCGCCTAAACCAGGGCAAGGTTTACGCCTGGATGGTGACGTGTCAGCCCAAGTCATTGCACGTCAAGGGGAGTTTTACGAAATTGAATTTGAGATTAGTGAACCGCTCCTGACTGTATTGGATCGGATCGGGCACGTGCCCTTGCCGCCGTATATCGACCGGGCGGACGCCAGCGCCGACCGCGAGCGCTATCAAACGGTGTTCGCGCGCACGCCGGGCGCAGTCGCTGCACCCACTGCTGGACTGCATTTCGATGCGGCTCTATTTGCGCGCTTCGCGGAGATCGGGGTTGAGTGTGCGTTTGTAACGTTGCACGTCGGTGCTGGCACTTTTCAACCGCTACGTGTGGATGACCTTGCACAGCATCGTATGCATCGTGAATGGTTCGAGATTAGCGCGCCAACCGCCACGCGTGTGAATGCCGCCAAACAGGAAGGGCGGCGCGTGATCGCCGTCGGCACCACCGTAGTGCGGGCCCTGGAGACGGCCACGCAGGATGACCGGGTTCGTTCCTACTCGGGGGAAACCGATATCTTTATTTTCCCCGGCTACCGGTTTGGCTGCGTGGATGCAATGATTACCAACTTTCATCTGCCGGAATCTACCCTGCTCATGCTGGTGTGCGCCTTCGCCGGCACCGAGAATGTGTTGAATGCCTACCGGCACGCGGTGCACGGACGTTATCGTTTTTTTAGTTATGGCGACGCCATGTTCGTGTTGCCCACGATACAATAAGTAAAGCGCTCGCGCGCTGGGCACACCCGTCTTTCTCTTGTAATGTCTTGCCCCAGATGAAATTCGATCTTCTCAATACTGATGGGCCGGCTCGGCGCGCGCGTTTGATATTCGAACGTGGCGTAGTCGAGACCCCGGCATTTATGCCCGTCGGCACTTACGGCACGGTCAAGGCTATGACGCCGGAGGAATTGCGCGCGCTCGGCGCGCAGATTGTTCTGGGTAATACTTTCCATTTACTGATGAGGCCCGGCATGGAGGTGGTGCGGGCACACGGCGGCTTGCATG
>JAYSOL010000058.1:0-4814 GCA_043723045.1 Gammaproteobacteria bacterium
CGTGGGTAACGATGTCACCGTCGGACACAAAGTCATCCTGCACGGCTGCACGGTGGAGGACCTGTGCCTCATCGGCATGGGCGCCATCGTGCTCGACGGTGCCGTGATCCGTTCCCACGTGTTGCTCGGCGCGGGATCATTGGTCGGCGAAGGCAAGGAGCTGGAGGGTGGCTATCTGTGGCTCGGCCGTCCGGCGAAGCGCATACGCGAGCTTACAGAAGAGGAAATGAAGTGGTTCGCCTACTCGGCGAAGCATTACGTGAAACTGAAGAACGATTATTTGTAGGGCGGGCACGCCACATTAAAGCGGGAGCAAGCTCCCGCACTCCAGATCCCTACCACGTCTCGCCGAAGGGACGCGCCTCGATCTCGAACGACCAGGCCGATGACTTCTGTTGCGTGAGCATAAAAACATTCTCGGCAATGTCGTCCGGTTGGATGAAGTAGCTGTCCGGCTTGTCCGGCAGCATCGAGTGTGGCGTGCCCGCCCTAAGAGCCATAATCTGCGCGTCGCCGGTGTGTCGACCACGCCGTCCAGGACAACCAGCGCAACATGAATGCCCGCGGGCCACAGGTGGCGCGCCATGGATTCGGCCAGGCTCTTCTGCGCGGCCTTCGCCGGCGCGAACGCCGCCGTACGCGCACCGCCGCGACGCGAGGCCGTGGCACCGATGAAGACGATACTCCCGCGCCGGTTCTTCTTCATGGCCGGGATCACCTGCTTCGACGCGAGCAACGCCCCCAACACATTGGTGCGCCAACTGGCCTCGAAGTCCTGCGGCGTAATGTCCTCGACATTGGCCCACACACCGACGCCCGGGTTGTAGACCAGCACCTCGACCTCGCCGAGTTCTGTGCGGATCGCACCGAACACGCGTCCAACCGCGGCGGCGTCGGTAACATCGCACGCATAGGCGCGCGCACCGTCCAGCGTCGTCGCCAGTGCCCTGGTCACATCCGTGCTGCGGGCCACGAGCGCCACCTGGTAGCCCTGCGACGCGAAACGCCGCGCAAAGGCAGCGCCATTTCCAGGACCCACACCGACGACGACACATACCGGTTTATTGGATTGAGTGACCATGTTCTTTTATCCTTTCCAGTGGGGAGGGGTAGTCTTGACGAAGTACGGCAACTGCTCGATGCGCTGCATAAAGGCGGCGAGTCTGGGCCCGATGAGCGGCCCCGCCCCATGCTGGGGTTGTTTGGCATGCAGGCGCCTGACCAGGGCCAGCAACGGATAGAGCGTGAAGTCCGCTACGGATAGATCGCTGGCACAGTAGTCGCCGCATAACACATTCTCGAAGTAGTCCAGCTCGCGTCGCAGGTCTGCAAGCGCTAGGGTGATGTGCGCTGAGTCACCACCACCGTCAGGTCACCGCCCTGCAAGGACATCAGCTTGAGTTCGTAACGCAGCTGTTTGTGCTCCAGTGCCAGCCAGACGTTCCAGGAGAAAGGGGAGCCGGAGCCGTAATAGAAGGTGATCGCCATGGGTGGATAGCCCTTAAGTCAGAGTACTTGCAACAGCGTCAGGGCCAGGACCATCTGGCAGCCAAAGCCAATGACAAAAGCCACCGTGCGTAACAACGGAACGGCGAAGGTATAAAGGATCGCATGGGCGAAGCGCACGACGAAATACACCATGCAGGCAGTGGCGGTCGTGGGCGTGTTCATGCCCGTCATCTGTAGCGCCAACACCAGCGGCGCAAAGACCACGAGATTTTCCACGGCGTTGGCATGGGCCCGCATCAACCGTTCCGCCCAGGGCGCCTTCGGACGGGTGTCGGGCTGGGGGTTCCATACCGCCGGCCAGGGGCCATGCTCCTTCATGCGGTTCAGGATGTACGGCGCAAACATCAGCGCCGTCATCATGGTGGTTAACACCAGCCAATACAATTCTGTCGTCATCGCCGTATGCGTCGAAGCGACCCTGGACATCATCGGTGGAAAATGGAAATCCATTATCCTTTTCCGCATACTCGAGGAAACCCGGCGCTTCAACGAACTCCGCCGTCTACTGCCCTCCTTGACCCAGCGCATGCTGACGAACCAACTGCGTGAACTTGAGCGCGACGGGCTGATTGCCCGAAAGGTTTATGCGGAAGTTCCGCCCAAGGTGGAATACTCCATCACGGCGTTTGGTAAAACGCTTGAGCCGGTGCTGCTGTCCCTGACACTATGGGCTGAGACGCACATGCTTCCACGCATGACTCGGGAAACATAAACAAAGCGGAAGAACGTTTGCAGAAACACAAATGAGTAACGGCAAGCTCTGATTTCCCGTCCTGACATGCGGTTAAAATAAGCCAGCCCTCGATTATGGCGCTTAGGGCGGGCACGCCACACTGGATAATCATTCCTCTAAAATGAATGCATGGATGCAAGCCCGAGTAACCGGATATTGATTTCCAATTCGTTACCTTTGCTATTCACGAATGGTGTGTTGACATATGAATTGCGGCCGGTCCCCAACTTTGCCTGGCTTGGTGATGCGGAGTTCTGCAGCGAAAGAACTTCCGAAAAGTAAGCAACTGGGCCATAATGCATATGGTGACTTCAATGGCCAAACTAGCGATCAATATTGATGAGTCCTTTCAGGCTCTTGCACATGCGCCAATTGTGGAGGCGGTGATTGACATTCGAGCCCGCCCAGCGGCGACGCTAGAAGAAGCAATCTTAAAACCACAATTGGAGGCCAGGCTCAGCGGCTACCAGTTCTTGGACTCGATGCAGCATGTCCAAATTCATCACGCGATGAATTTGGCAGGTGGCGCGCCAAGCAGTCCAGTCATCCGTGAGTTAGACTGGAAAGGATTACGCTTCCAATCTGACGACAAGAAACATATCGCGCAATTCAATCGTGATGGGTTCGTTTTTAGCCGTCTGGAGCCCTACCAGAGTTGGGAGCGACTTTACGAAGAAGGCATGCGGCTTTGGCATGTATACGTGGAACTGTCCCAGCCCGTCGAGATTCACCGGATTGGACTGCGTTATATCAACCGCATCCAACTGCCGTCTGATGAACTGCGCTTTGAGGATTACCTGGATCCGCCTCCGGTGTCGCCAAAGGGCCTGGGCTTGCCGTTTCATGGCTTCCTGCACCAGGACACTCTCGCCGTTCCGGATTATCCGTATGCAATCAACATCATCAGGACCATGCAACCTCCGGGTGGGCTGGAAGCCCAAAATCTAAATTTGATCCTCGACATTGATGCATTCACTACGCAAGGGTGCGAATTGGATGAGGCGATACTGAAGCAGCGCCTTCTGGAAATGCGCTGGCTGAAGAACAAAGTATTTTTCGGCAATGTCACACCAAAGGCCATGAAACTGTTCCAGTAGATTTTGGAGACCCGATACATGACTGCGACAGCACTTCGTCAATTTACTTCTCTGAACTCAGGCGGCACCAGCGAGTCGGCAAGTTTTGTCGCTGAGCAGGTTCAGAAATGGCGCCAGCGGTTACAGGATTCCTACAGCCTCGGACAACAGGCAAAAGGATCGCTCAATGAGCTTTATCGGGTTTATAAGGAGTGCATCCAATCAAATTGGGACGGCTATGGGGCTGCGCCGGTTTCCGTACGCACATTCCAGTTGGCTTATGAATTCCTGGAAGCATTGCCACTGGGTACGCCCGCCCCATCCGTTGGCGCAGAACCAGATGGAGATCTTACTTTGGAGTGGTACCGCGCACCGCGTCGTACGCTATCCGTGAGCATCAGCCCGCAGGGTGAACTGCATTACGCTGCGTTGATTGGTCTCAGGAAACACTATGGGACCGAGCCATTCTACGGTGAAGTGCCAAAGACTATCACTGATCTTATTCACCGCGTATTGGCGACGTGAGCAACGAAGAAAAGGGGTTGCCGATTACACCCGACGATCTACTGGCTCGTTTCATTCTCTTTAGCAAATGGATTCGCAGCTCTGAACCAGTCAAGACGGTGAAACCCGATGCGTTCATCCCGCCCCCCTCTCTAGATCTTTCGGTTACTCGTCACGAGCATCTCTCTGAGCAAGGGCTCTGGCATATAGGGCAAGGCGTCGCAGACGCAAGGTCGGCTGCACTTTACGGGCGTGCAGATATTCGCGCCGCCGAAGTAAGGCGGCAATCGCTTGATGTCGAGTCCAGGCCGGTAACCAGCAACCCGAACCACGCCACTGTGATCGGCTGGCCTGCCGACAAGCCGTCGCAGAAGATCATCGCTCAGGAACTTGCCGCCAAAGCCTATTTTGTACCCAAGTTGCAGCCAGCTCGGAGTTGAAGCTCGCTCGGGAATACCCTCCACCCGAAGAACACAAACTGGAATACACACGCAAGCAGGATAAACGTGTTGATACAGGCTCCGGCCCTGGCCATCTATTGCTATAATGTAAAGACTGCGTCCATGTCAGGCGGAAAAAACACCTGCGCTGACGCGGTCCCTACACACGAACCAGCCACGGAACTCCCATGCGCACCCTGCTCGACGCCGCCATCGCCCAAACCGGCGAACTGATACTCGGCAAGGAACGCCAGGTGCGCCTGGCGCTGGCCTGCCTGCTGGCGCGCGGGCACCTGCTGATCGAAGACCTGCCCGGCATGGGCAAGACCACCCTGGCGCAGGGGCTGGCGCGGGTAATGGGCCTGGACTTCCGGCGCATACAGTTCACCAGCGATCTATTGCCGGCGGATATCCTCGGCGTGTCCATCTACCAGCCGGATACCCGGGATTTTCATTTTCATCCCGGTCCGGTGTTCAGCCAGCTGGTGTTGGCGGATGAAATCAATCGCGCCACTCCTAAGACCCAGAGTGCGTTGCTCGAGGCGATGGAAG
>JAYSOL010000059.1:0-6195 GCA_043723045.1 Gammaproteobacteria bacterium
CCCTTCCGCCTGAAGAAAATCAACGTCGTCTCGGTGCTGAAAGAAAGCTTCACCACGCGGGTGGAAGAGGGCTTTGACGCCAGCAAAGCCAAGTATAAAAAAGGGATGTACGCCATCGTGGATGACCGACGTCGGGCATTTGTCATACCGCCACCGGTTTTGACGCAGACGGTGAGCGAAGAGATGGGCCCCCACCTGCCGAAGAATCCCTACCGCCGCTGAGTATAGGCCCCGTGTCCCGGCGACACCGCGGACTCAACGGCTGTTCAGTTTCTCCACCAGTGCATGCAACGTGGCGGTATCGCGCGCCTGCATGATTTCAACCGCGGCCTGCCGCAGATGATCCATTTCGCTTTCCCGCACGATACGCTTGATCTCCAGCAGACCGGAGGGGTGCATGCTGAACTCACGCAGGCCCAGCCCCAGAAGCAGGCGCGTGTAATGCGGGTCGCCCGCCATTTCGCCGCACATGCCCACGGGGATTTGCGCCGCCTGCCCGGCATTGATGGTCATGGCGATGAGGCGCAGCACCGCGGGATGCAGCGGGTCGTAGAGGTAGTTGACGGCGTCATCCACACGATCGATGGCCAGGGTGTATTGGATGAGGTCGTTGGTGCCGATGGACAGGAAGTCGAGGTGCGGTGCGAACAGATCGGCGGCCACCGCCGCGGCCGGGACCTCGATCATTCCGCCCACCTCGATGTTCGCGTCGAATTTTTCCTTCTCGCGTGTGAGGTCCGCCTTGGTCTCCTCCACCAGATCCAATACGCGTAATACCTCGTCCAGACTGGAGATCATCGGGATCATCATGCGTACCGGGCCTAGCGCCGAGGCGCGCAGGATGGCGCGCAGCTGCGGCCGGAACAGGGCGGGGTCCTGCAGGCACATACGTACCGCGCGCAAACCCAGGGCCGGGTTGACGCTGACGGTCTCGCCCGCACGGCCACCGCTGTCCACGCGTTTGTCCGCCCCGAGGTCCAGGGTGCGGATGGTGACCGGCTTGCCATCCAGGGCCTTCACGACCTTCACGTAGGCGCGATATTGTTCGTCCTCGCCCGGCGGCTCCGGGCGGTTCATGAAGAGGAATTCAGTGCGGTAGAGGCCGACGCCTTCCGCCGCGACTTTATTCACCCCCTTGACGTCATCCGGCAATTCGATATTGGCATACAGGGCGATATCGCTGCCGTCGCGCGTGACCGAGCGGCTGGCCTTGATGGTCTCGAGCGCGCGCTTCAGCTGCACGATGTCTTTCTGCTTCTGGCGGTATTCGGCGACGATGTTCTTTTCCGGTGCGACGATCACCGTGCCGAGCTTGCCGTCGACGATCAGGTCGTCGCCATTGCGGATGTAGCGGGTGGCGTTGTGTACCGCAACGATCGCGGGGATCTCCAGGCTGCGCGCGAGGATCGCCGTGTGCGAAATGGGGCCGCCCAGGTTGGTGATGAAGGCGCCGATGTGGTTGTGTTTCAACAGCACTGTATCCGCCGGCGTCAGGTCGTTGGCCACGACGATCTGGCCTTCCAGGGCGTCGGAGATCTGTTCGTGTTCGTCCTCCTGGTTGAGCAGCAGGTTGCGCAGCACCCGGTCGACCACCTGGTTGACGTCGGTTTTCTTGTTGCGCAGGTACGGGTCGTCCATCTGCTCGAACACCTTGCCGAGCAGGTCGCTCTGGATGTTGAGCGCCCACTCGGCGTTGCACTGGCGCTTGCGTATGGTGCCGATGGGCGCCTCGGAAATCATCTTGTCGTGCAGGATCAGCAGGTGGGTGTCGATGATGCTGGCGATTTCCGGCGGTGCCGAGCGCGGGATGTGTTTGCGTATGCGTTCCAGCTGGCTGCGTGCGTTATCGATGGCGGCCTTGAAGCGCGCGATTTCATCCTCGATCAGGCGCGCCGGCAGTACGTACTCGGGCACCTCGGGGCGTTCCCGATGCAGAACATAGGCCTTGCCGATGGTGATACCGCTGCTGACGCCGGTACCGTGCAGGGAGAGCATGGCGCTATTCGTCCTCGCCGAAGCGGTTGTGGATCAGTTCGCACAAGGCGCTGAGCGCGTGTTCTTCGTCGTCCCCGTCCACATGCAGATCCAGTTGGGTGCCTTTGCCGGCAGCGAGCATCATGATACCCATGATGCTTTTGCCGTTGGCCTGCTGCCCGTTTCTGCCCAGGGTGACATCGCATTTGAACTGCGAGGCCAGGCCGACAAACTTGGCCGAGGCGCGTGCATGCATGCCGAGTTTGTTGATCACCGTGACGGATAGGCTTTTCATCGGCCACCCTCCGCGACCCGCAAGGGGTGTGGGGCGCGCACGATGCCTTCGATACCGCCGCTCACCGCCTTGGCGATAAGGTCCTCGAGTTTGAGGTGACGATAATTGAGTACACGTATCAGCATCGGTAGATTCACTCCGCTAACCAGCTCCATGTGATGCTCGCTCAACAGCCGGCAGGCGGCATTGGTGTGCGAGGCCCCGTAGACATCCGCCAGGATAAGCAGGCCCTGGCCCTGATCCAGGCGGGTGATGTACGGCCGCATGGTCTGGATGATCTGTTCCGGCATTTTGAGATAATCCACCGGCATGGCTTCGAGTTGCGCGGGCAGCTCGCCCAGCACATGCTCGACAGAGTGCAGTAATCCCTTGCCAAACTGCTCCTGGGCAAGAATCAGTAAACCTATCATGGTAACTCCCGGTGACGCACCAGCGCCTTGATACCTTTGTTGGAAAAATAGTCCGCCAGCTTGTTGACCAGATAGACAGAGCGATGCTGGCCGCCGGTACAGCCGATGGCGATGGTCATGTAGCTGCGATGTTCCGCCTCGAAACTGGGCAGCCAGGTTTCCAGGAAGTGACAGAGCTGTTGTTGCATATTCTGCACCTTTTCCTCGCTATCGAGAAAGCGTACCACCGGCGCATCCAGCCCGGTGAGGCTGCGCAGTTCCTCCTGCCAATGGGGGTTCGGCAGGCAGCGTACATCGAACACGTAGTCGGCATCCAGGGGTGTGCCCTTCTTGAAACCGAAGGACTCGAACATCAGGGTCATGCCCGGGGTGTCGGCGCTCTGGGCGTAATTATGCACCAGATGACGCAACTCGTGCGGCGTGGTGTGGGTGGTATCGAAGCGCACCGCGGCATTGCGCGATAGCGGATCGAGCATCGTCTTCTCCAGGCGCACCGCTTCGAGCAGCGGCGTGTGCTTGTCGGTCATCGGGTGTTTGCGTCGTGTTTCCTTGAAGCGTCGCACCAGCACCGACTCCTCGGCCTCGAGAAAAATAATCTGATATTGCAGGCCCAGGGTTTTGAGTTGTTGCAGACTTTCCGGCAGGGCACCGAGAAACGCCTTGTTGCGGGCGTCGATGCCGACGGCGGCATCCTTCAGGTTGTCGTCGTTCGTCTGCACCAGTTGCTGGGAGAAAGGCGGCAGCAGCGCCGCCGGCAGATTGTCGATACAGTAAAAGCCCATGTCCTCCAGGGCCTGGAGTGCAATGCTCTTGCCCGAGCCCGACAGGCCGCTGACGATCATCAGGCGCATAACCCGCCGCCTTGGCGGTCGCGCCGCGCACGTTTCATTCTTTCCCCCCGGACATGATGGCCTGCTGGCGTTTACTCAGCTCCTCCAGCGGATTGATACCACGCATGCGCAGGATGTGGCTGCGCGTGGCCGCCTCCACCAGCACCGCCAGGTTGCGTCCCGGCGCCACGTATAGTGTCACCTCGGGGATGTCGACGTCGAGTATGCGGCGGGTTTTTTGTTCCGCCTGCAGCCGGTCGATCTTGCTCATGTGATGTTTTTTCATCGGCTCCAGGCGCAGGATCAGGCGCAGGGTCTTCTCCGAGCGTATGGCGGTATCGCCGAACATGGCGCGTGCGTTGAGGATGCCGAGGCCACGTACCTCGAGCAGGCCCGAGAGGATTTCCGGCGAACGGCCGAGCAGCACATCCGGGTTGGTGCGGGAGAATTCCACCGCGTCGTCGGCGATCAGTCGATGGTTGCGGCTCAGCAGTTCCAAAGCCAGTTCGCTTTTACCCATGCCGCTTTCCCCGGTGATGAGTACCCCGACCCCCATGACTTCCATATAGACACCGTGCAACGTGGTCTGCGCGGCCAGGGCGCGCGTCAGGTAGGACTGAAGATGGTCGATGACCCTGGGGCTGGGCAGGGGCGAGGAGAGCAGGGGCAGGCCCAAGGCGTCGGCGGCGGCGCGCAGGTCCGGCGGTGTTTTGCCGATATTCGCCAGCACCACCACGGCGGTTTTGGAGCAGCTGAAGAGCTCAGCCAGCGCCTGTTTATGCTGCGCCTTGCCGAGTTTTTTGAGGTAATCGATCTCCGCGCCACCCATCACCTGTACGCGGTTGGGGTGGACGAAATTGAGATGGCCGACCAGCGCCATGCCGGGGAATTTAGCCGTGCCCGATTCGAGCAACCGGTGTTTGCCGTTTTCACCCGCCAGCCATTTGAGCCTGAGGGGGGTGCGCTGGGCCGCAAACAGATCTTGGGCGGTCAGATTGTTATTCATGGCATCTCGGCGATCGACCTAAAGCGGAACAATGCTGAGCATTCTGCCAGCAATTCAGCTCCAGGCAAACGTTTAGCGGGGCGTACCCCTAGGGAACCTCTGAACAAGTGGCAATAACTATCAGGCTACGTTCCCTCTCCCTTAGGGAGAGGGCCAGGATGAGGGAAAAATCGCTGATCCCCCTCACCCCAACCCTCTCCCCCGAAGTGCGCGGGGGAGAGGGGGACTTGTTCAGAGCATCCCTAGTCCTGCGGTCCGGGGGAGACCGGCGCAAGCCGCTTCTTGGCCTGGTGGACTATGAAGGTGTGTGGGGCGGGGTTGCTTGCGGCCGGATTCCGCCGCCGGTCGTTTGGGCTCAACCGGCCAGCCACCCGCCCGGTCCTGCGGGTGGCGGCGGGGTGAACGTTCGTCTCAGACTATTGTCTGATCCTTGAGCGCGCCGCCGTGGCGGTGGTGGTCGGTGATTTTTTCCTTGTGCTTGAGCACCTGCCGATCGAGCTTGTCGGCCAGGGCGTCGATGGCGGCGTACATGTCGTTGTCTTCGGAATCGGCGTGCAGCGAGGCACCCTTGGTGTGTATGGTCGCCTCGACTGTATGACGGTTTTTCTTTTTCTCGTAATGCAGCACGACATTGGTGGTGGTGGCGTGGTCGAAGTGTTTCTGGATACGTCCAAGTTTCTCCGTCACGTAGTTGCGCAGCGGTTCGGTGACTTCCACCTGTTGTCCGGTGACGTTGATTTGCATAGTGCTCTCCACAGAGTCGTGTACAACTAGATGAGTGATTTCCTGAGGCTGGAAGGCGGAATATTCAGCGCCTCGCGGTATTTTGCCACAGTTCGGCGGGCAACATGTATACCTTGTTCTTCGAGAATTTCGGCAATTTTGCTGTCGCTGATGGGTTTGGTGGCTTTTTCGGCCTCCACCAGCTTCTTGATGAGCGAGCGTATGGCGGTGGCCGAACAGGTGCCGCCGTCCGCCGTGCTCACGTGGCTGGAAAAGAAGTACTTCAGTTCGAAGATGCCGCCGGGGGTGAGCATGTATTTATGGGTGGTGACGCGGGAAATGGTGGATTCGTGCATTTCCACGATCTCGGCGATGTCGTGCAGCACCAGGGGTTTCATGGCCTCGGCTCCGTGCTCGAAGAAGGCGCGCTGCCGGTCGACGATGGCGCGTGCCACCTTGAGCAGCGTCTCGTTGCGGCTGGCCAGGCTCTTGATGAACCAGCGTGCCTCCTGCAGACGGTCCTGCAGGTATTTGTTGTCGGCGCTGTCGTTGCCGCGGCTGATCATTTTTTCGTATTGGTTGTTTACCCGCAGGCGCGGCGCGGAGTTGCTGGTGAGATCGGCGCGCCATACGCCACGCACTTTCTTCACCAGGATATCCGGCACGATGTAGGCGGCGGCAGAGGACTGTATGGTTCCGCCGGGTCGCGGATTGAGCGACTGGATGATCGTGATGACCTCCTGCAGCTCCTCCGCCGGCAGTTTCATGCTGCGGCGCAGCGCCTTGAAGTCGCGTGCCGCCAGCAGATCCAGGTTTTCCGCCTTGGCCAGCTGGCGCGCCGCCTCGAGATGTGGTGCGTTCGGCTCCATCTGGCGCAGCTGCAACAGCAGGCACTCGCTGAGGTTGCGCGCGCCCACGCCGATGGGGTCGAAATTCTGTATCTGGTGCAGCACCGCC
>JAYSOL010000060.1:0-8658 GCA_043723045.1 Gammaproteobacteria bacterium
GCTGCTTGCGGCGTGCGTGCACCTCATCGCGCTGTGCGGACAACCGATACTCGAGGACGATCACTACCGCTACCTGTGGGACGCGTTCCGCTTCGCCAACGACGGCACGCCCTACGGTGTCGCGCCGTCGGCGTTCTTCGATGATGCCCGTGTGCCGCCGGTATTTCAGGCCATCCTCAATTTCATCAACTATCCAGATATCCCCACCGTTTACGGTCCGGTATTGCAAGCCTGGTTTCTCGCCGGTTATGCGATGGCGCCCGGCAGTGTGGGGGCATTGCAAGGACTAAACGCCGCCGTGAGTCTGGCGACACTGCTGCTGCTCGCCCGTTGCGGCGCGGCACCGCGTTGGCTGTTGCTGTATGCCATCAGTCCGCTGGTACTCAAGGAGTCGGTGATCACCGCGCACCCCGATGCCCTCGTCGGACTCTTGACCCTGGCGGCGTTCGCGGTGGGAGGCAGGCGCTACCCGTGGGTGGCCGGGGGCTTGCTGGGCCTGGCCATGGCCGGCAAGGTGTCCGTCGCACTGGCGTTGCCATTCCTATGGTTTCGAGGAGGCGCGCGCGCCGTTGCTGCGGCGGGCCTCACTCTGGTGGTGTGCTATCTGCCGTTCTTGTTGCAATCCGGCAGCGATCTCACCGTGCTGTCTGACTTCGCGCACAATTGGCGCTTCAATCCATTGCTTTATTCCGTGCTGGAATGGTTTGCCGGTCCGGTGGCCGGGCGGCTACTGGGGGGCATGGCGATCGTCACGGGTGCTGCCATTCTGTACTGGCGCGATGCACGCGCAGGACAAGATAGGCCGATGATACCTCCGGTGGAATACGCGCTCGGCGCGCTGTTGTTGTTCTCGCCGGTGGTAAACCCATGGTATCTGTTGTGGTTGCTGCCGTTCGCCGTGTTGCGACCGTCGCGTGTGGCGTGGACCGCTACTTTTCTCTTGCCGCTTTCGTATTGGAACGGGACGAATGCTACAACCTTGGGCGGTCATGCGTTCGACGTCCCCGTAGTCTTAACCGTGGCCGAGATCGCCTTGCTGGCGGTCGCGGCATTGTATGATCGGGTCCGTCCGCTGCGTGCGACGTGTTGCCCTGTTAAGTCGATAGAAACTGGTTTGGGGTTTCCTTAGCTGTTCGTTGAAGGCGATCAAACGTTGGTTATGGTCCGCCGGAGGGCAGTTGGATATCCGGGCGCGGCTTGCGGCGCCTCCCCTGGCCAAAGGGGAACAGGCTGAATACCAGGCCGGACAAGGCATGGAACTGGGTCACGCGGTAGATGAGGCTGGGAAATGGCAACGGCCGCACGTCGCGCACCTCGCGCAGGCGCGGAAGAAACAGCAGCGCCATGGCCGCGCGCGCCAACCCAGAGATGAGAAACAACCAGCACAAACTGCTCGGCCAATCCACGACGACACCGAATACCTCCGCGCGCGCCGGCAACAACGATCCCAGGTATCCGCCCAGCAAAGCGCCGGCAAATACGCCGGCGCTGCTCAGAACGCTGTGCATGGCGCCATAGTGCGCGCGCTTCGCCGGCGCCACCGTGTCGTAGATATAGTTGCTGGCGCTCAGTGAGAAGCCGGCCCAACTCAAACCGCCCAGCACCTGGATGACAACGATGTACCAGAAGTTCGTCGACACCAACCACAACAACGGCAACACCGGGATGAGGGATCCGGTCACCGCCATGATTAAACGATTGCCGAACACATCGCTGAGCCGCCCCCACATGGTGAGCGTCATGAACTGGGCGAGCACCGACACGGCGGTGGCGGCGGTGAACTCCAGGTAGGAAAAGTGCAGGTCGCGCAGCATGTACACGGTAAAAAACGGCGCCGCCAGGGCCACGGAAAAACTCATCATGCCGATGAAGACGGAAAAGCGCGCGAACTGCGAGCGCCGCAGGCGCTGCAGGAAATCGCGCGTGAACACCGGCTGCATGGCGTCGCTGATGGTCTCCGGCTCCACCATGCGGTTCAACTGATAGAGGGAATAAAACCGCGCCACGATGGCGACATTGAAGATCAGCAGAAACCCGAGGCGCGTCACCTGATGCAGGTCGGCGAAATGCAAAACGCCGCCGGCGATCACCAGGGACAGGAACGACATCAGACTCATGCTGCGGGTACGCTGGGCAAAAAAACGTCCGCGTTTATGTTCCGGCACCAGGTCGCCCATGAGGCTGTTCCACAACGGCGCGGCTAGGTTGCCGGCGGCGTAATACAGCACCACCGCCACGATCAGTATCGCAGCGCCCTGCTGCGGGAAAAAAAACGGCAGCCAGATAATGGACAACCAGGTGAGGGCCTGACCCAGGACACCGGCCAGGATGATGTCCTTGCGCCGGCCACTGCGACGCGCCAGCCAGGCGGCAAAAAGTTGCGCGAAGGACCCGAGCAACGATGGCACCGCTGCAAGAAAAGAGATCTGTGCGGTGCTGGCCTTGAGAAAAATTGCGTACGCGGAAAAATAAATTTCGCCGGCGCCGGTCATCACGGCATAGGCAACTCCGTCGCGCAGGGAGTGCCGCAGGGAGCGTTCGACCTGTGGATCTTTTGAATAGGTCTCGCTCATGCGCCTTCCCCCTGCAGGTACCGGGCGCGGGCGCAACGCCGATCTTGCGGGATCACGCGTGCCACCGCACCCCGGGCGCTACGGCTTGGGCGCGGGTTCCGCGGTTGGCGGCTCCGCAACAGGGGCCGGCATGGGCAGGACTTCGAGGGTGGCCGGAGGCTCGGGCGCTATGGGTGGGGTGGCCTCCGGCGTGGGCGCTGCCTCCACTGCTGGGACAGGGACAGGCGCCGCGGCGGGCATGCCGGTCAGAATCTCGCGCCGACGCTCTTCGGCCTTGCCACGTTGCGCCGCTGAAAGTCGCGCGTTCAACAAATCGCGGCGGCGTGCGGCAGGCTCACTGCCGCGCTCGGCGGCCACGCTGTACCAGGCGAGCGCCTCGGTCTCATGTTCCGCCAAGTGGAAACCGAATTCGTACAGGATACCCATTTCATACTGGGAGGCCGTATCGCCCTTCAATGCATCCCGGCGTATATCGTCCGCGCCCGCGTAGCTGGTCAGGGGCACCAGGAGGGCCAGGGCCAGCACGACTACTAAACGTGTCACTCGCATCATTTTATTATTCTCCTGGTTTCCTGCGGCGGGTCGCACCGCAATGGAAGCTTATCTAATTATCGGCATCGTTAACATGCCTTCGGTCAGCGAATACGTGCCAGCACGCCTTCCAGTTCGTCGATACTATTGTAGTCGATGATCAGCCGGCCCTTGCCTTTCGACGTATGCTGGATGTGCACCTTGGCGCCGATCTTGTCCGACAGACTGTCCTGCAACGCGCGAATGTCCGGGTCCAGGCTGCTGGGTTTCGCCTTGGGGGTTGCACGATGTTCCGCCAGGTGCCGCACCAGGTTCTCGGTCTCGCGCACCGACAGGTCCTTGTCCACCACCTGCCGCGCCGCCTGGCTCTGGGCATTGCCCGTGAGTGCCAGCAGGGCGCGTGCATGACCCATGTCCATCTTGCCTTCCTCCAGCATCTGGCGCACGTCGTCATTCAGGGTGAGCAGACGCAACAGGTTGGTGACGGCGGCGCGTGAGCGGCCGACGCCGTCGGCGGTCTGCTGGTGGGTCATGCCGAACTCGTCGATCAGGCGTTGCAGCGCCGACGCCTCTTCCACCGGGTTGAGGTCTTCCCGCTGGATGTTCTCGATGAGCGCGATGGCGATGGCCGCTTCGTCCGGAATATCGCGCACCACGGCGGGGATGGTGTCGAGACCGGCCATCTGGCTGGCGCGCCAACGACGCTCGCCGGCGACGATTTCATACTGGCCACCGGACAAGGGGCGCACCACGATGGGTTGCACCACGCCCTGGGCTCTGATGGAGTTGGCCAGGTCCTCCAGGGCCTCGGGGCTCATGTGGGTGCGCGGCTGATACTTGCCGCGTTGCAGCAGATCCACCGGCAGGTGGCGCAGATCGTCCTTGGCGTGGGCCGTGGTGTCCAGGGCGCCGCCGAGTAAGGCATCCAGTCCGCGGCCGAGGCGGGGTTTCTTCGTGCCCATGCTCAAGCCTCACCCGCCAGTCGCGCTGCAGGCGTAGCGGCGCGGGAACGTGAAAAGTGGTTCATACGGGTGTGCCTTGTTCGCGCCGCAACATTTCCCCGGCCAGGGCGAGATACGCCTGCGCGCCGCGGGATTGCATGTCGTAACTGATCACCGGCTTGCCGTAGCTCGGCGCCTCGGCGAGACGCACATTGCGCGGGATGATCGTACGGTAAAGCTTATCACCGAAATGCTCACCGAGCTGCGCCGAGACCTCGTTCGCCAGGGTGTTGCGCGGATCGAACATGGTGCGCAGCAGGCCTTCGATCTCGAGTCGCGGGTTGAGCGTCTCGCGAATCTTGCGGATGGTTCCCACCAGGGCGGTGAGACCTTCGAGGGCGTAATACTCGCACTGCATCGGGATCAGCACCGACTGCGCCGCCACCAGGGCGTTCACCGTCAACAGGTTCAGGGACGGCGGACAGTCGATCAATATATAGTCGAATTTGTCCATCTGCCCCTGGAGTGCGTCGCTCAAGCGTCGCTCGCGTCGCTCCATGCCGATCAACTCCACCTCCGCACCGGACAGGTGGCCGTTGGCCGGCACCAGACTATAGCCACTTTCGCACACCACCATGGCCGCCTCGACGGTGGCCTCGCCGATCAGGACTTCGTAGGTGGTGGGGTGGGCCTGTTGCTTGTTGACGCCGCTGCCCATGGTGGCATTGCCCTGGGGATCCAGATCGATAAGCAGGACGCGCCGCCGTGTCTTGACCAGGGACGCGGCCAGATTGATGCTGGTGGTGGTCTTGCCCACACCGCCCTTCTGATTGGTTACCGCCAGCACTTTAATCATAACGTCTCGCTGCACGTGTTAAGTTGGTTTAATCGGGTCGGCGGGAACAATGATGACCACATGACGCGCCGCCGAAAGTCCGGGGACCACGAGCATCGGCACGCCGCTCACCGTGTAACCGGTCGGTATGCCCGCCAGTTCTTCCTGCGGGTAGATGCCCTTCATCGCCAGAAACTGCCCTGCGGCACCACACACGTGCCGGTTCGCCACGAGCATATCAGTAATGGTGCTGAATGCGCGAGACACGATGGTATCGAAGGGCGCCTCTGGGTGATATTTTTCCACACGGTTGTTCACGACTTCGATGTTTTTCAGCCCCAGTTCGGCGCAGGCCTGGGTCACAAAGCGGGTTTTCTTCGCATTGCTGTCCAGCAGCACAAACTGCAGGTCCGGTCGCGCCAGGGCCAGGGGTAGGCCCGGCAGACCGGCGCCGGTGCCGATATCCAACACCCGAGGACCCTTCAAATAGGGCAGGATCGCCAGGCTGTCCAGCAGGTGGCGCGTGACCATTTGCTGCGGCTCGCGCACCGCCGTCAGGTTATAAGTCCGATTCCACTTCTCCAGCAGCCGCACGTAGGCCACCAGTTTGGCCTGGGTTTCCACCCCCAGTGGGCACTCCATGGCCGCCAGGCCTTCTTGCAATAACTGATTCAACATTGGTAGTGGTTAAGGCCATTCAAACCTGCACGTCGGGAGGACCAGTGTACCCGTTGCAGCGCGCCCACAGAACAACCACGCTGCCCCCTTTTGCCGGGGAAATCCCGCCCTTCGTCCTATGGCGGTGTGCGGGACAAAAAGAGTAAAGTACGCTCCCTCGGGCAAGTTATGTGCGAGCAAAATCGACGGTATTCTTATTCGTTTTTACATGGAGGCTATAAAATGAAAAAAGCGCTATTTACTCTGATCGGCCTGCTGGCCTTTAGTGCGGCGCATGCCGCCGACCTGACCCCGATGTCCGCCAAGGACGCGGCGGCCGTGACCCCCGCCGAAGCGAAACCCGCCGATGCGGCGGCCACCCCCGCGGAGACCCAGGGCACTGTTGCGCGCGCCGTCTTCACCAGCGGCATCAAGGACCGTGAGCCCACGGACACCATCACCAACCTGACCAACGATGTCACCAATATTTCTTTCTTCACCGAGCTCCAGGGGATGCAGGGTCAAACCGTGACCCATCGCTGGGAGCGTGACAACAAGGTCATGGCGGAAGTGAAGTTTGAAGTGGGCAGCGCACGCTGGCGCGTGTTCTCCAACAAGCGTCTGGATCCGTCCTGGACCGGCGAGTGGAAGGTCTCCGTGGTGGACGCCAACGGCGGCACGCTGAGCGCGTCGACCTTCACCTATGCTGCCAGCGACAAGGCCGCGGCCCCGGCAAGCCCCCCCGCCGCCGCGACGTCACCGGCGACGCCGGCGGAACCCGCTACCACCAAGTAAACCGCGCAGCCTGTCCCAAAAAACCCGACCCGGTATTCCTGGTCGGGTTTTTTATTACTGTTTTTTATTACTTAAAGTATGGGGCGGCTTTGTGTCGGATATTTTTACACGCGGAATTTCGATTATTTTTGAAATTTACCGAGAAACAATCAAGCATCCCCAGTTATGTTTCAAAAATCACCCTGTATTGGCGTCGGGATAATTTACATTTGATCTAAATTTTTATATTTTCCATTTAGTAATGTGGATCTATTCCATTGATATAAAAGGAAAAAGAATTTATGGAATGCTTTTTGCTTTAAAATTTAGACAGCAAATAAGAGCAGCCATGGGTCTTGGCTGTATATATCAGCGCGACCCCGGCTTTTCAGGCTGCAACTAGCCAGAGAAGACTTGTCGCACCAGATGAATAAAGTGGGTTGGAGGAGAGGGGAAATGCGGATACACAATAACTGGTTGAAAGGGTTTGCCGCACCTGCAGCGGGGATGCTGCTGTTGACAGGCCCCTTATCCAGCGCCTTCGCGCTATCGGTTAGCGGGCCCGGCACGGTGTTGATGATCGACGGGAAGGATTCCAACGTCAGGGTGAATATCACAGCGGTCGATGGCACGCTCTCCTTTGAGGCATATGATTTTGGCTTTCTCACGGGCACCGGCTATACAAAGATCACCAGCACCATCGGCAGTTACATCTTTAATGGTGGTGACATCGTCGATTTTGCCCTGCGCAATCGGGGGCTCGACACTATCTTCGGCACGGCGGATGACCTGATCTATAACATGGCCAATCCGCTTGATTACGCGAACCAGACATATCTGTTGCCGATCGACCCGTCTAATTCGCAAAATCCAGTGGTTACCAGCCCCTATTATCGGTCGCTGCTCCTCACCTGGGACTTGAACCTTGATGGAGTTGCGGATACCGGCTTTGATCTCGCGGCCGTCACATCGTTAAAATCCTTCGATGGCATGGCGCCAGTTCCGCTTCCTGCCGCCGTTTGGTTGTTCGGCAGTGGATTGCTCGGTTTAGGCGCATTGCTACGTCGGCGTCGGCGCCAAGTCTAATCAGATTACTGAAGACATAAAAAACCCCGGCCATCGAGCCGGGGTTTTTGTTTATAGCGCCTGGGCAGACAGACCTGGCTCAAGCGGCGTACTCAGGCGCGCCGCTTGAGATGCACCAGCAACAACGAGATGGCCGCCGGGGTGATGCCCGACAGGCGTGCGGCCTGTCCCAGGGTCACGGGTCGCTGGGCCACCAACTTCTGTCGCACCTCCGTGGACAGGCCACGCACCGCGGTGTAATCCAGGTCCGCTGGCAGCAGGGTTTCCTCGTGGCGCAGGTGTTTTTCGATTTCGTCGGTTTGGCGTTCGATGTAGCCCGCATACTTGGCCTGGATCTCCAGTTGTTCCGCCACAGCGCAGTCCACCACGCCAGGACCGATGCCGGGCAAGGTCATGAGGGCGGCATAGCTCACCTCCGGGCGACGCAACAGATCCAAGAGCGAGTACTCACGCCCCAATTCCTGCCCGAAAACGCGTTGCATATCCTGCGCATCCGTGGTTTCCGGCCGTATCCAGGTCTTTGCCAAACGGCTCTGTTCGCTCCCTACGGACGCCGCCTTGGCGCAGAACCGCTGCCAGCGCTCCGCATCCACCAGCCCGAGGAGGTGGCCTATTTCGGTGAGGCGCAAGTCCGCATTGTCTTCCCGCAACAGCAAGCGGTATTCGGCGCGCGAGGTAAACATGCGGTAGGGCTCGCTCACGCCACGGGTGATCAGGTCATCGATGAGCACGCCCATATAGGCCTGGTCGCGCCGCGGCCACCAGGGGGCCTGATCCTTGACCTGCAGGGCGGCATTGAGGCCGGCGATGAGACCCTGGGCCGCGGCCTCTTCGTAACCGGTGGTGCCGTTGATCTGACCGGCGAAGAACAGGCCCTCCAGGGACTTGGTTTCCAGGGTCGGCTTCAATGCACGCGGGTCGAAGTAGTCGTACTCGATGGCATAACCGGGGCGGGTGATGTGGGCGTTTTCGAAACCCTTGATGGAACGCACCAGGGCGTGTTGCACATCGAAGGGCAGGCTGGTGGAGATGCCGTTGGGATACACCTCGTGGGTGTCGAGGCCTTCGGGCTCCACGAAGATCTGATGCGCGGTCTTGTCCGCGAAGCGCACCACCTTGTCTTCCACGGAGGGACAATAGCGTGGACCCACGCCCTCGATGACGCCGGTATACATGGGCGAACGGTCGAGGCCGCCACGAATGATGGCGTGGGTAGTCTCGTTGGTATAGGTGATATGGCAGGGGACCTGGCGCGGATGTT
>JAYSOL010000061.1:0-5882 GCA_043723045.1 Gammaproteobacteria bacterium
GCCCTGCAGCAATGTCGTAATGACCGCCTCCGGCACGCGCCACGCGCGCAGCAGGGCGCTGTCGGTGAGCGTCGCCAGATTGCGCTTGTCCGCGTACAGGGCGTGGGTGCGCGGGTGCGGGGTCAGCACCACCTGCCGGTCGAGATAGGCGTGGCGCAGGATCGCGTGCGCCGGTTCACTCAGGGAGAAATCCGTCAGGCGGTTGTAGACCAGGTCGATTTTCACATCGCGATAATACAGGGCACCGTCGCGCCGGGTGAGCTCCCCGGCCTCTGCAATGACGCAGTACAGGCCGTAGTGGGTGAACAGCCGCTGGAACAGGACAAACTCCGGATACAGGTATTGCTGCGTGGGCGCATCATCCACGATGGCGATGGTCTGGAGCGGTTGCCCGCCGCGCACGCTCTGCCATTCGCGCTGGAACATGTCGAAGAAGGCCTGCTCCATGTCCGCCAGATCCACCGGTCCCACGATCCGGTCTTCCATCTGTTTGCAGCAGGCACGTTGGGCGCGGGCGAGCACGGTGTTGAGCAGCGCGCCGCCGGCGTTGGAGTTGATTTCGATGAGCTGCGGTCCGGCGGGACCCAGATGAAAGTCAAACCCAAGAAACACGCCCGGCGTCCCCGGATCGTGGGCGGCGATGGCCGGTGCCCAGCGCAGCACGTGCTCGCGGTAGGCCGGCAGGGCGATCACGCTCTCGGCCGCGGCGATGATGTCGGTCATGCGGCGCGCATGCGCGTGGGAGACAAACACCGCCGAGGCGGAGAACAAATGCGGACGGTCCACGGTAATCGAGCGATAGAGATCGTCGTCCGCCATCACCGAGGTCAGTTCCTGCTGCAGTGCCAGTGGGTCGATGCTGATGCACTGGCAGTCGCGGTTGAGCGATTCGGCGAGAGACACCTCCGCGGCGTCAAGCGTGGCGGTGTTTTTCAGGTGACTGGTCGGATTTGGATTCAAGGAGATCATCCGCTAGGGGGTCCGTAGGGTGGGGTGGGTAGCGCTGCGAGTATCACGCGCAGCCCTTCTGCCGTGCGCCGTTGGCGCCGCGCTGGGTCGGCAGGGTCTTGAGCGCCGTGCGGTCTTGGCGATAGGGTTCCAACTCGCGGCTGCTCTTGATGGTCTCGTCCAGGATGTACTTAATCCAGCGCGGCAGGGCCGGCTGCAGGCGGTAATAGACCCATAGGCCGATGCGCCGGTCATGCACCAGGCCGGTTTCCCGCAAGGTCGCCAGGTGGCGCGAGATCTTGGGTTGGGAGACACCCAGGACCTGGGTCAGCTCACACACGCATAGCTCACCGTGCGCCGCCAGCAGCGCCAGGCAGCGCAGGCGGGTTTCGTCGCCGAGGGTGCGGAACAGATCAATGGGTTGCGTCAGCATGTGTGCAATATATGCCTATCCATATATATGGTCAAGCATATATATAAAAAACGGCATATAACCGCGGATGCACGCGGATGTAGGTTGGGTTAGCCCGAAGGGCGTAACCCAACAAAACCCCGCCTAGGTCTTGGAAGCACCGGCGTGGCTCCACCCTGGTCTGCGGCATAATGTCGGGTTACGCTGCGCTCTTGTCCCCGCAATGTGGCCCTCATTTATGGGCCATGGGGGAACCCGACCTACAAGACTTGTGTGTGTCTGCTGTTTCGATGTGTGTGCGGGTTCGACTGCCCAGAAAAAGGCCCTCCGAGGAGGGCCGAATTGCTTGAGGAGCTTTTTTATCAGGGAAGGTGGCGCTGCCGCCATTCCCTGGTTTGCTATCAGAAGTAAATCTGCGTCTGGATCTGATAGACGTCACGCTCGGTGGATGGCGTGGTGCCCGTGAGATTCCCCGGACCGAACTCACTCTGGACCCAGTTCACGCCGAGTTTCATGCTGTGGCCCTTGAAGTACCAGTTGAAACCCAGGGTCGTGAAGGTGTCTTCCCGGTCGGTGGCGGCGTTGCTGTTGCGGTCGTAGATTTCGTAGCGCGCCACTGGTTCGATGTTCACGCCCGGGATCAAATAGCCGACCTGGGCGTACCAGCCCTTGGGCTCGACGTCGGCGAGCCCGGTCTGGCCCACGGCCCACTGATTGAGCTCGGCCTGGGCGGTGAAGCCGCCGAGATGCATGGAGAAATCCGCGCCCAGCAGCGTGCGGTCGGTCTCGACCGTGCTGCCGAAGGCCTTGAGGCCCTGCTGGGAGCCCGCGTGCAGGGCAAAGCTCATATGCTTGTCTTTGCCGAGATGCGCGTCCGATTTGCTCTTCTCGGTCCAGCCGGGCGGCGAGAACTCGAGGCGGCCAATGAAGGCCGGATCGCTCTCGGGGTTGGTGAGAGCGGTGCCGGCCTGGTTGTTGTCGCTGCCGTCGGCGATCGCCAGCATGTAGTTGAAGATGCCATCGGCGACTTTGCCGTGCAGCATGAGTTCGGTCTGCTCATAGTCGCCGAACAGCTTCTTGCCGTCCTCGGTCGACACCGGGCGCTCCACCAGCAGCTGCTTGGAGGAAGAGGTGAGGCTCACGCGCGACAGCGGCAGTTTGAACTGGCCGAACAGCAGGTTGGCGGCGTCCGCGAATTTGTAATCGAGATAGGCATAGTGCACGCCGAAGGTGCTGTTGGCGTTGAGCCCGGTGGTCGAGTTGCGCGCGTCGTCCTTGTCGGCCGCGAGCGTCAGATTGTATTTGAGGTTTTTGACCATGTTGCCGGTCAGCTCGAGCCGGATGCGGCGCACATACAGGTCGGTCTCGGAGGTGTACTGGCCGCTCGCCGCATCCTTCATTAGGTCGCCAATATCCAGGCGCGGCTGCAGGCGCACGCGCACATTGAGATCGGCCTCGTCGTTGACCTTGACGGTGGCACCCTTGGTCTCGTCGCCGAGCGCAAACTCGGCGTGCGCGGGCAGTGCCAGGACGGCCGCGACCACGGCGGCGGTCAAAGCCCCGATATGCATGGTTTTGTTCATTGCAAACCCCTCATTTAGAAAGAAATAAATTGTTAACAGTTAACCAAACCGTTACCGGTCCGGTTGCGTCTTGCGCGTGACAATGATGGGTAAGTTGCATGTCTTTTGAATGACATTCAGATGACAATCCGATGACACTCGCGCCGGCCGGACCCGGCAACACCCGCGCGCCTGGACAGCGGCGGCTGCGAATACACAGTCACAGAATCCGGCCAAAGACACATAAAGGTGATTTTTTGAACCGCAGGCGGGTTAGCCAGACACCCGTAGCGGCGGGATGCTGTGCACAACGCGCGCCGCCGGAAACAAACAGCTGAAGCTGCTGCCCACGCCGAGCCCGCTTTCGATGACCAGCCGGGCGTTATGCCGCAGCAGGATATGTTTCACGATCGACAGGCCGAGGCCGGTGCCGCCGGTGGCGCGCGAACGCGCGTTGTCGATGCGGTAGAAACGCTCGGTGAGATGCGGAAGGTGTTGCGGCGCAATGCCTTCACCGGAGTCGATGACCGTGAAGCGTGCACCGTCATCGGTGGCCTGCCACACCAGGCGTATCGACGCCTGCGCCGGGGTATAGCGCACCGCATTGTTGATCAGGTTGGACAGGGCGCTGCGCAGCTCGTCCTCGTTGCCCAGCAGCTGCAGGCCGGGTGCGGCCTCCAGGGTGATGTGATGCTGGCGCTCGCCGCTTAAGTGTTCCGCGGTTTCCTTCAGCCCCGCCAGCATCGCCGGGATGTCCACCGCGGTTTCGTGGCGCAGGGGCGGCGCGGTTTCGAGTTTTGACAGGGTCAGGAGATCTTCCACCAGACGTTGCATGCGCACCGCCTGGTCGTGCATGGTGACGAGGTATTTTTTCAGATCTTTTTCGTCCAGACTCTTGATGTCTTGCAGGGTTTCGATGTAGCCGGTGACCACGGTCAACGGCGTGCGCAGTTCGTGCGAGATATTGGCGACGAAGTCGCGGCGCATTTTTTCCAGATTGACCAGCCGGGTCACGTCGCGGCCTATCATGAGCTTCTGGCTGCTGCCGAAGGGGATGAATTGTACCGACAGGGTCTTTTCTGAGTCCCGCGGCGAGGTCATGTCGATCACGTCGGTGTAGTCACCCTTGTGCAGATAGGCGGTGAAATCCGGGCTGCGCACCAGGTTGAGCATGCGCAGGCCGTAGTCCCGCGGGAAGGCGATGCCGAACAGGTATTCGGCGGCCGGGTTGGCCCACTCGATCTCGTCGTTTTCCGTGAGGATGATCATGGCATCCGGTGTAGCGGCGCTGGCGCTTTGGAAGCGTGCCAGCATATCGGTGAGCTGATCCTCGCGTTTTTTGGATTCTTTGGTGAGGGTGCGGATGCGGTCGAAGACGTCGCCCCACATGCCGCTGGCCTCGGGGATGTCCTCGCGCTGTTGGGTCTCGAGCCAGCGGTGCAGCTGCAGCAGATGGCGCAGATTGGGGGCGAGATACAGGGCCAGGGCGATGATGACCGCCTTGTAGGGGTGCCCGAGGATGGCGCCGAGCAGCAGCGCCAGCATGACCAGGCCGACCAGGAACCACACGTCTTGTCGCCAGCTGTAGTGCATGGCCTTTATATTAGGTCTGGGTGGACAGGCGATAACCGGAACCGCGCACCGTCTGTATCAGCGAGTCGTGCCCGGTGAGGGTCAAGGCCTTGCGCAGGCGGCGGATATGTACGTCCACGGTGCGCTCCTCGACGTAGACGTTGCCGCCCCACACGCTGTCGAGTATACGTTCGCGGCTGTGCACCCGTTCCGAGTGGGTCATGAAGAAGTGCAGTAGTTTGAACTCCATGGGTCCCAGCTCGATTTTGCGCCCGTTGGCCTGTACCCGGTGGGTGACGGGGTCGAGCTGCAGTCCGCTGATCTCGACGCTGGTATCGACGGTTTGCGGCGCGCTACGGCGCAGCAGCGATTTGATGCGCGCCAGCAGTTCCCGCGTGGAAAACGGCTTGGTGATGTAGTCGTCGGCGCCGGTCTCCAGGCCCTTGACCTTATCGTGCTCCTCGGTGCGCGCCGTGAGCATGATCACGGGCAAGTGCTGGGTGAGTTTCTCGCGCCGCAGCTGGCGCGCGTAATCGACGCCGCTGACCCCCGGCAGCATCCAGTCCAGCAACACCAGGTCGGGGGTGTGGTTAATGATGGCCGCCTGGGCCTGCAGGGTATCCTCCGCCTCCAGGCATTCATAGCCGGCGTTGCGCAGGGCCAGGCTGACCATTTCACGGATGGCCTGTTCGTCTTCTACTATCAGGATTTTGCCTGGCATGCGGTCCCCATATTATTTCCTGCGGTCATCATGACGTCATCTTGGGTGCCCATTTCATACCATAAATATGACAATTTGGTTACCGGACGGGCACGCGGGCGGAAAATCGGTATAATTCCCCGGTTCCCGAACCGCCGGGTGTTGCCGGCGGCGGTATCCAGCCCCCAGGACTTATTAAGGACACCATCAAGCGAGCAGGCGACTATGCGAAAGAATACAGCCAGACCCACGGATATCAAACTACACCAGAAGTCACGCCTCCTGGAAATAGCCTTCGATGACGGCAGCCATTTCAATTTCCCCTGCGAATACCTGCGCGCTTATTCGCCCTCCGCCGAGGTGCGCGGCCACGGGCCGGGGCAGGAGGTGCTGCAGGTCGGCAAGGAAAATGTGAATGTCACCCAAATTGAACCGGTGGGCACCTATGCCATCTGCCTGTACTTCGATGACGGGCACAATACCGGCATCTTCTCCTGGGACTATCTGCACAATCTCGGCGTCAATCAGGAACAACTGTGGAACGAGTACCTGGCGCGCCTGGAAAAGGCGGGACACAAGCGCAAGCCTAAGCCACTCGCCTGAGTCCCGTACCGTGACCCGACCCCATCGCCCGACCGACCGAACCGACCGCACCCCGGACGGGGCGACCACGCATTTCGGTTTTCGC
>JAYSOL010000062.1:0-1663 GCA_043723045.1 Gammaproteobacteria bacterium
TGGCAGGTCGTGCTTCTCCATTGTCGCGAGCACCGAATAGACGCGCTTCAGGTCGGTTACGCCGTTTTCAGAATTTGTGGTCGCGCCGGCCGGGTAATACTTGATCGCATGCACGAAACCACTTTCCTTGGCACGCGCGATTTCCGTGAGCGCCGTAAGGTCGGTCAGGTATAACGTCATGAGCGGTTCGAAGCGCAGTCCCCCCGGCAGCGCCGCGCGGATGCGGTCACGGTAAGCGCGCGCCAGTTCCATCGTGGTGATGGGCGGCTTGAGGTTGGGCATGACAATGGCACGCGCGAAACGCTGCGCGGTGTCCGGGAGCACAGCACGCAGCATGGCGCCATCGCGCAGGTGCAGGTGCCAGTCATCCGGTCTTGTCAGCGTCAACCGTTGCACGATACAAAGCCCCTGTCAGCCATCACGCACTTGTTGCAATAACGAGGAGCTAAAGCTCCCGGCGACATGGCGTCATATCTGTTTAAACCGCAGTCGTTTCTCATGCCCCGTCTCCCCGGCCGTAGGGATAGCGTACGTGCCCGTAGCGAATTGCAAGCACTGCCAGCGCAAGCAACAGCACAGCGGCCGCCACCGCCAACATGCGCCAGCCGTCCATAGACTTCACGTCCAACACCAAGTAGCGGGCTAACGCTACCAGACCGATGTAAAGCGGGATGCGCACCGGCAACTTACCGGATTTTAGATACAGCCCGACCATGGTCAATACTTCAAGGTAGATGAACATGAGCAACAAGTCTCCCAGGCCCACCACACCCGCCCGCACCATGACGAGGATCTCCTGCACCATTGCGACCACCGTCGCCACGGAGATCGCCAGCAACCCGACATACTCCGCGCCGGTCAACAGCCGGATACCGATGCGCACGCCTTTGTGCTCCTTGAGCTCGGAATTCTTTGGCATCGTCATGGGTGCGCTCCTTTGGCGTGGGTCGTCGGCTGAACAGTATACTTATGATCGCCCTCGTTACCTTCCCGGTTTATTGATTAATTTTTACCAGACGGGTCAGCTCGGCAACAGGGCCCCGGTCTGCAGCGGGTTGCGAAACAGGCGGACAGGGGCTGTCGGTTACGGGCGCTATTCATTTATCGACGGCGTTCCTTGTTCGTCCTGTCATTTCTCGTGCTTGTGAGGCATGCCGGTTTCAGGCGGTCAGTTTTTCACCTCAACGTTTGAGAATATCGCCAAGTTGGAGTCCAGCGAGATTGCGCATCGCCTTCACCAGATACCAAAGCATCGCCATCATCACCAGCATCGACGGGATGGCGATCGCTGGGTAGCTCATCAAGGTCAGCCGCCCGAGTTCTTCGTTGAAGGCCTCGCTGCCGGCGGGGCTGGTGACGATCCAGGTGGCAAGTACGTAGTTCATGCCGGCGGAGAAGAAAAAAGTGCCGCCGAGCAAATAGGTGGCCGTCTGTAAGTGGGCGGCGAATGCCTTGCTATTGCCCCTCTCTGTCAGTCCTCGCTCAACACGTGCGACATCGATCAGCGCCGGGTTGTAGAGCAGAGTCTTGACCAGCGGGTAACGGGTGCGAGTGGAAACGACAACGGCAATGCCGATCAGGCCGGGAATCGCCGCCTCTTTGACGGCCAGCCATTGTGTATCCAGCGCCAGCAGGCCGATGCCGCCGGTCAACACGATGCTGA
>JAYSOL010000063.1:0-2322 GCA_043723045.1 Gammaproteobacteria bacterium
TTTGGTTGGTGTAACAAAGTCTCGATGGAAAAAATAATAGACCATATTTAAGAGAAAGATAATGCGCGTCATTTCATTTAACGTAAACGGCATACGTTCTGCCGCCAGTAAGGGCTTTTTCCCGTGGATGCAGGCGCAGAAGGCGGATGTCATTTGTCTGCAAGAACTCAAGGCGCACGAATGCCAGTTGACCCGGGAAATATTGACGCCCCCGGACTATCACGGGTTTTTTCACTGCGCTGAAAAAAAGGGCTACTCGGGCGTCGGTCTGTATTGTGCACGCGAGCCGGACAATGTGCGTATCGGCCTGGGTATTCCCGACTTCGATGTGGAGGGGCGATATATCCAGGCGGATTTCGGTAAGCTCAGTATTATTTCTTTATACCTGCCGTCGGGGTCCAGCGGAGAGCTGCGCCAGGCGGTGAAGTTTCACTTTATGGACGAGTTCCTGCGGGTGCTGCAGAAGCTGCGCGCCGATGGACGTGAATATATCGTCTGTGGTGACTGGAACATTGCGCATAAAGAAATCGACCTCAAGAACTGGCGCAGCAACCAGAAAAATTCCGGATTTCTACCGCAGGAGCGGGCCTGGATGACGCACATCCTAGATGAGCTCTCCTGGGTGGATGTATTCCGGACCTTGAATCCCCATCCTGAGCAATACACCTGGTGGTCCAATCGAGGCCAGGCGTGGGACAAGAACGTGGGATGGCGCATTGACTACCACATCGCGACCCCCGGTATCGCCGGCACTGCCGAGGCTGAGTCCATTTATAAACGCACACGGTTTTCCGATCACGCGCCGCTGATTATCGATTACGCCGCTACACTGGGACTTAGGCATGTTTAATGCCGTGCTAAGATAGAAAGATCAACGTTCGGACGAGACCGTCACAGCCATGACACCACAAAATATCTACTGGCAGGCTTTGAGCAACTGGCGCGTGGGCGAGCGTCAGGGTTTCAAGTTCGAGTTGATGGATTAGCCCAAGCCCGTGCTTAACCAATGGGCCGACCGCGCGCGCCGGCATAGCGGCTCGAGTCTGCACGGCCGTATTTCTCCGGCCACGCGCCGGCCACCATCAACTACGTTGGAGCTCATACATGAGCGCTGCTAATCCCATGCCGGACAAGGCCAAGGGCGTGCGCGGCATCCTCGCTGCGTTCGGCACCCCATCGGCGGGAACTATGTTTTTCCTCGGCTTTGGCTGCGGTCTGCCGTTCCTGCTGGTCGGCTATACCTTATCGATCTGGCTGCGCGAGTACGGGCTGGAGTTGAGTACGATTGGCCTGCTCAGCTACGTCAGCATGTTCTATGTGTTCAAGTTCCTGTGGGCGCCATTGATCGATCGTTGGAACGCGCCGCTGCTGGGTATGCTCGGCCGCCGCCGCAGCTGGCTGGTGCTGGCAATCCTCGGTTTGATCGCGGCGCTGATCGGGATGGCCTTTACCGGGCCGGCCCAACTGATCACTTTCGTGAGCCTGGCTGCGTTGACCGCATTTGCCGGTGCGACCCAGGACACCGTGGTCGATGCCTACCGCATCGAGATTGCGCCCATCGAAGTGCAGGGCGCGCTGGCCGCGACCTATACGTTAGGCTACCGCATCGGTTTGATCGTGTCGGGTGCCGGCGCGCTGTACATTGCTGAGTTCCGCGGTTGGCAAATCGCCTACCTGAGTATGGCCGCGATGCTGCTGCTGCCGCTGCTGGCGGCATTGTTCGCGCGCGAACCCGAGCAGATCCAGGTGCGCGAACGCAAGCGTTTCGGCGAGGCCTTCGTCGGACCGTTCAACGAGTTTTTCCGCCGCCACGGCCTAGTCGTCGCAATCGCCCTGCTGGTATTCATCGGCCTGTTCAAATTGCCCGACCAGATGCTCGGGGTGGTCGCTGGGCCGTTTTACATCGACACCGGCTACAGCAAGGCGCAGATCGCCATGGTGTCGAAGTTGTATGGGGTCTGGATTGGCATCGCCGGCGCGTTTCTCGGCGGCATCTCGGTGGCGGTGCTGGGCATGCGTCGCTCGATCCTGATCGGTACGCTGGGCTTGGCGCTGTCGAACCTGTTGTACCTGCTGATGGCGTTCAACCCGAGCGAGACCTGGGCGTTCGTGGCGGCCATCTCCGGCGACAATCTTTCACTCGGCTTCGCCGGGGTGGTACTGGTCGCCTTCCTGTCGGGCCTAACCAGCCGCGAATTCACCGCAACCCAGTACGCCTTGCTCAGTTCGCTGGCCAACATGCCGGGTAAGATCATCGGCGGCGCATCGGGCTTCCTGGTGGAGAAATGGGGCTATATCGGCTTCTTCCTGTTCAGCGCGATG
>JAYSOL010000064.1:0-5509 GCA_043723045.1 Gammaproteobacteria bacterium
AGCGACGGTCTGATTGCCTTGTCCGGGGCGCAGGACGGTGATATCGCCCAGGCGTTACTGTCGGGCAATGGGGTCCTGGCGGAGTCCCTGGCGGAGGAATACCGGCGGCTGTTCCCCGAGCGGTGTTATCTGGAGTTGCAACGCACCGGTCAGCCCATGCAGGAAGAGGTCAACCACGGGGCGGTGGCCCTGGCGGGCCGCCTCGGCCTGCCGGTGGTGGCGACCAACCACGTGCATTTTCTCAAAGCCGACGATTTCGAGGCGCATGAAGTACGTGTCTGCATCCAGGATGGCCGGGTGCTGGCGGACACCCGCCGTCCGCGCCGCTATACCCCACAGCAGTATTTCCGTTCGAGCGAGGAGATGGCGGCGCTGTTCGAGGACATCCCCGAGGCCCTGGAGAATACCCGCGAGATCGCCCGGCGCTGCAACCTGCGTCTGACCTTCGGCAAAAATTATCTGCCGGATTTTCCGCTGCCCGCGGGGCAGGGCGTCGAGCAGGTGTTGCGTAGCCAGTCCGCCGAGGGCCTGGAGGCGCGTTTGCTGCTGCTGCCCGAGGACCAGCGGGAGGCCCTGCGCCCGACCTACCAGGCGCGCCTGGAATTGGAACTGGGCGTCATCGTGCAGATGGGATTCCCCGGCTACTTCCTGATCGTCGCCGACTTTATCCGTTGGGCGCGGGAGAACGATGTGCCGGTGGGACCGGGACGCGGCTCCGGTGCCGGCTCCCTGGTGGCCTATGTGCTGGGCATCACCGCCCTCGACCCGATCAAATACGAACTGCTGTTCGAACGCTTCCTCAATCCGGAACGCGTGTCCCTGCCGGACTTCGACGTGGACTTCTGCATCGAAGGACGCGACCGCGTCATCGGTTATGTGACCGAGCGCTATGGTGCGGAGAAGGTCTCGCAGATCATCACCCACGGCACCATGGCGGCCAAGGCGGTGGTGCGCGATGTGGGAAGGGTGCTGGATCATCCCTACGGTTATGTGGATCAGCTGGCCAAGATGATCCCCATGGAGCTGGAGATGACCCTGGACAAGGCCCTGGCCCAGGAGCCGGCGCTGAACGAGCGTTACGAGAATGAAGAAGACGTGCGCGATCTGCTGGACAAGGCGCGCGCCCTGGAGGGCATTGCCCGCAACGCCGGCAAGCACGCCGCCGGCCTGGTGATCGCGCCCTCGGCCCTCACGGACTTCATGCCGCTCTACTGCGAACAGGGCAGCAAGACGTTTGTCACCCAGTTCGACATGAAGGACGTGGAAACGTTAGGGCTGGTGAAGTTCGACTTCCTCGGCCTGCGCAACCTGACCATCATCGACAAGGCGGTCAAGATCATCAACACCGAGCGCGCGCGTAACGACGAAGAGCCGCTGGTGATCGAGCAGCTGCCCATCGATGATGCGGCAACGTATACGTTATTGAAGGCCTGCCGCACCACCGCCTTGTTCCAACTGGAATCCCGCGGCATGAAGGACCTGATCCAGCGGCTGCAGCCGGATACCTTCGAGGAAATTATCGCCTTGGTGGCCTTGTTCCGTCCCGGTCCGCTGCAGTCCGGCATGGTGGACGACTTCATCAACCGCAAGCACGGGCGTTCCAAGATCAAGTATCCCCATGCCAGCCTGGAGCGCATCCTTAAACCCACCTATGGCGTCATCCTGTACCAGGAGCAGGTGATGCAGATCGCCCAGGTGCTGTCCGGCTACACCCTGGGCGGCGCCGACCTGCTGCGGCGCGCCATGGGCAAAAAGAAACCGGAGGAGATGGCGCAACAGCGCAGCGTGTTCGTTAGTGGTGCGGAAGCGCGCGGCGTCAATCCTAAACTTGCCGCGGACATCTTCGACCTGATCGAAAAATTCGCCGGCTACGGCTTCAACCGCTCGCACTCCGCGGCCTATGCCCTCATTGCCTACCAGACCGCCTGGCTCAAGGCGCATTACCCGGCGGCTTTCATGGCGGCGGTGCTGTCGGCGGATATGGACAAGACCGACAAGGTCGTGACGATGCTGGCGGAGTGCCGCGACATGCAGATGACCGTGTCGCCGCCGGACATCAATCGCTGTGATTATGAATTTGTGCCGGTCAACGACAACACCATTCTATATGGCCTCGGCGCCATCAAGGGCCTGGGGGAGTCCGCCATCGAGGCGGTGCTGGAGGCGCGGGATAAGGACGGCCAGTTCAAGGATCTGTTCGATCTCTGCCGGCGCATCGACCTGCGGCGCGTCAACCGGCGCGTGCTGGAGTCGCTGATCCGCGCCGGGGCCCTCGACAGTCTCGGCGCCCATCGCGCGACGCTCATGGCCTCGCTGACCCTGGCCCTGGCGGCCGCCGGCCAGTACAGCAAGAACCGGGACGCGGGCCAAGTGGATCTGTTCGGCGCCGCGGTCAGCGCGACCGTGGAGGATGCCCATTACATCGATGTAGCGGAATGGAGCGACGAACAGCGCCTGGACGGCGAGAAGGAGACCCTCGGTCTGTATCTCACCGGCCATCCCATCGCGCGCTACGAGGCGGAGCTCCGCCACATCATCATGACCGACCTGGCCAATCTCAAACCGGTGGACGACCGCAACGTAGTGGTGGCGGGCCTGGTGGTGGCCATGCGCACCATGAACACCAAGCGCGGCGACCGCATGGCCTTCGTCACCCTGGACGACCGCACCGGCCGGCTGGAGCTGGCGGTGTTCTCCGACATGTACGCGCGTTACCGCGACCTCTTGGGCAAGGACACGCTGCTGGTGGTGGAAGGGCAGGTGAGTGTGGACGAGTATTCCGGCGGGTTTAAGATGAGCGCCGAGAAGATCTACAATATCGACCAGGCGCGCGCCGCCTTCGCGAAGCACCTGGAGATCGACGTGCAGGCGGCCCAGGCAGGCAATGGTTTTGTGCGCGAATTGCAGGATATCCTCGCGCCTGCGACCCCGGGGAGCTGCCCGGTCTTTCTGCGTTACCAGAGTGATGCCGCTGAGGCCGAGATCGCCTTGGGTCAGGAATGGCGTATCATGCCGACGGGTGCCGTGCTGGAGCAGCTCACTCAGCTTGCAGGGCAGGAGCATGTGCGTTTAATCTACCCGTAATTTTCACCCGAAAAATTCATAAATGAACCCGAATTATCTCGATTTTGAACAATCCATCGCCGACCTCGACGCCAAGATCGAGGCCCTGCGTTATGCCGACAAGAGCAGCGGACTGAATATCAACGAGGAAATCAACCGCCTGCAGAAGAAAAGCCGCAAGCTCACCGAATCCATTTTCAGAGCACTCACCCCGTGGCAGATCTCCCAGGTCGCGCGCCATCCGCAGCGACCCTATACCCTCGATTACATCGGCGCGATGTTCACCGACTTTCAGGAATTGCATGGCGATCGCGCCTTCGCCGACGACCCGGCCATCGTCGCCGGCATCGCCCGTCTGGAGGACCGGCCGGTGATGGTCATCGGCCAGCAAAAAGGCCGCGATACGCGGGAAAAGGTGAAGCGTAACTTCGCCATGCCGCGACCGGAAGGTTATCGCAAGGCCCTGCGCCTGATGAAGACCGCGGAGCGTTTTCATCTGCCGGTGCTGACGTTTATCGACACCCCCGGCGCCTACCCGGGCGTGGGCGCGGAGGAGCGTGGCCAGAGCGAGGCCATCGCGCGCAATCTGTATGTTATGTCGGCCCTCAAGACCCCCATCGTCAGCACGGTCATCGGCGAAGGCGGTTCCGGCGGGGCGCTGGCCATCGGCGTCAGCGACCGCACCTTGATGCTGCAATACAGCACTTATTCGGTGATCTCGCCGGAGGGCTGCGCCTCCATCTTGTGGAAGAGCGCCGACAAGGCGTCCCTGGCCGCCGAGGCCATGGGCATTACCGCCACCAGTCTGAAGAAACTCGGGCTCATCGATGAAGTCGTGCCCGAGCCCCTGGGCGGCGCCCATCGCGATGTGCCGGCCATGGCCAAGACGTTGAAGGCGCGCCTGTTGGCGTCCCTCGACGCCCTGGGTGCGTTACCGGCGGACCAACTGATCGAGGCGCGTTACGCGCGCCTGATGCAATACGGGAAATTTGAGGAAGCCTGATATCGGTTTCTCTCCCTCAGCGCTCGGCCACGTATTGTTCGACCGCCTGCAGCTGGCGGCGGATGCCTCCCTGAAGATCGCCTACAGCGGCGGTCTTGATTCCCACGTCCTGTTGCATGCCCTAGCACAATTGCGCGCCACCCATCCCCTGCGGCTGAGCGCCGTGCATGTCGACCATGGGCTGTCGCCGTTGTCGGCGGCATGGTCGCGGCATTGCTTTGCTGTGTGCGCAGCACTGCACGTCCCGTTGGTACTGGAGTCGGTCCAGGTGGAACGCGGCAGCGGCGAGGGTACGGAAGCGGCGGCCCGCCGCGTGCGCTACGCGGCCTTGGCGCGGCATGTGGGGCCGGACGACGTGCTGCTCACGGCCCATCACCAGGACGACCAGGCGGAGACGCTGTTGCTGCAGCTGTTGCGCGGCGCCGGCGTGCAGGGTCTGGCGGGCATGCGGGAGGAGATACACTTTTCCGCCGGCCGGCATATCCGCCCGCTGCTCGCCTTCCGCCGATCGGCGCTGCGCCACTATGCCGATTCCGCCCGGTTGCAGTGGATCGAGGACCCGAGCAATGCCGATGTGGGTTACCGGCGCAACCTGTTGCGGCACGAGGTGCTGCCTTTGTTGACGCAACATTGGCCACAGGCCGTGGCGTTGCTCGCGCGCACCGCCCAGCATGCGGGCGACGGCGCTGAGCTGCTGGATGAACTGGCCGCCACCGACCTGGCCCACTGCCGCTGGCAGGACACGGCTGCGGTGCTGTCGGTATCCGCACTGCTGACCCTGTCCCTCGCGCGCCAGCGCAATGTCCTGCGTTACTGGCTGCGGGCGCGCGGTTTTCTGGCGCCCAGCAGCCAACACCTGGAAACCCTGGTCAGCCAGCTGGCGGTTACCACCCGCAGCGGGCACGCGCGGTTTGCCTGGCCGGGCACCGAGATACGCCGCTATCGCGACCAGTTGCATGGGATGGCGCCGCTCGTACCGTTGGCCCCCGGTCTGGAGGTGGCCTGGGATCTGACGCGACCCTTGGCCCTGCCAGAGCTGGGTGGTCACCTGCAGGCGACCCCCGTCCAGGGGCAGGGCATTTCCCGTGCGCGCCTGGCGGGGACGGCGGTGCAGGTGCGCACGCGCCGGGGCGGGGAGGTCTGCCTTCTGCCGGGACGCGCGCATCACCACAAGTTAAAAAAACTGCTGCAGGACCAGGGGGTGGTGCCGTGGTGGCGCGAACGCCTGCCGTTGATTTATAGCGGCGACCAGCTGGTGGCGGTGGCCGATCTCTGGGTGTGCGCGCCGTACGCCGCCATCGCGGAGGAAGCGGGCTGGCAGATCCACTGGCAGACGCCTTAGAGAATCTCCGAACACGTGGCAAACACTTCCAGTTTGCGTTCCCTCTCCCGTCGGGAGAGGGACAGGGTGAGGGGATAATCTATAATCATCCCCCTCACCCT
>JAYSOL010000065.1:0-4018 GCA_043723045.1 Gammaproteobacteria bacterium
ACCGAAGATGCCGGCGGAAAGCATACCGACCACCGAGGCGACACGGTGGCAATAGAGGCCGAGATCGGCAAAGCTGGCATAGCGGGCCGGCTGCAGGTCCATCTCCATGCCGTCGATGAGATCGAGGAACAGCGCCTGGGGCAGTGGATACGCATGGATCGCAGGCCGCAGCGCCTGCGTGACGGGATGGCTGGGTTTATCCAGAAAGGTGTTGGCGATTTCTTCACGCCACCAGGCAAGTTTGATCTGTGCTATCTGGGCATCGCTGCACTCGTCCACCACATCGTCGACCTCACGACAGAACGCATACAGCGCGGTGATGGCCCGGCGTTGCGCCGGTGGCAGGAACAGAAAGCTGTAGTAAAAGCTTGAACCACTGGCGCCGGCCTGTTGCTGGCAATATTCGTCGGGGGTCATGGCCGGATTTCCGATGGCGGGTCTGGTGGCGGCATGCTCAGCGTATGTCATGGGATCGCCAGAGTACACGAAGCCAGTCCATGGGTGTGAGCCGGGTGCCGGTGATAAAGCGCTGGCCGTTGATGGTCTGCAGTTTGTCCAGGATGGTCAAACCGCCGGCGATGGTCAAGCGTATTTCCATGCCGAAGCGTCCCGTCAGGTGGCTGCCGAGGCGGGCGCCGTACCGCAGCTGGGATCGGGCGCGCTCGATTTCGCTGTTAATCAGCCGTTGCCAGCCCGGGCCAAAACGTCGCGCCGGGATATCGTCGGGCGTGACGCCGTGCGCGCGCAGGGCGTCCAGCGGCAGATAGATCCGTCCGCGCGCGTAGTCCGCGCACACGTCTTGCAGGAAATTGGTCAGTTGCAGCCCGGTGCAGACGGCGTCCGACAGCGCGATGTTCTCCTCGCTGTCGCACCGAAACAGCCGCAGCAGCAGGCGCCCCACCGGATTGGCGGACCGTCGACAGTATTGCGCCAGTTCATCAAAGTCGGCGTAGCGTGTCTGAGTCACATCCTGACGGAATGCCGCCAGCAGGTCGTAAAATGGCTGCAGTGGCAGGGCGTGGGTGCGGATGGTATCGGCCAAGGCCACGAACAGCGGCGTGGTCGGCGTGCCGCCTTGCTCGATGGATTCGAGCTGGTGGCGGTAAACATCGAGCAACGCCAGGCGCGTGGCGCCATCGAGCCCGCCTTCATCGGCGATATCGTCGGCGCTGCGTGCGTAGGCATAGATCGCAGCGACCGGTCGGCGCAGTGCGCGCGGCAACAGGATCGACGCCACGGGAAAGTTTTCGTAATGCCGGCGCGCCTGTTGTGCACAGGAGTCATAGGCGGCTTTTTCCGGAGTGGTGGGCAATGTGGTCAACACGAAGGTAAAAGGTTATTATTCCGGGGGACTATTTCTTGGAGCTGCACATGAAGCATTTTGTTATCGGTTTAGTCATCGGTGCTGCGATCGCGTTTCCCTTAGGCATCAACTTCGGCAAGGATGCACCCTTGCTGAGCAACCCGTTTGCCACCAAGCCGGATCTTTCCGCGCGCGTCAAGGAGCGTGCCGGCGAGCTGGTGCAGGATACCAAAGAAGTGATCCACGACGCGACCGCGCCGGCGCGTAAAGAGATCGACGACCACATCAAGCGCTGAGCCCTAGGGAAAGTCCCCTCTCCCCCGCGCACTTCGGGGGAGAGGGTTAGGGTGAGGGGGATAATCAGCGATTTTTCCCTCACCCTGTCCCTCTCCCTAAGGGAGAGGGAACGTAGCGTGACAGATTCTACTACTTGTTCAGAGGTTCCCTAACGGTGTGGGGCATGGTCAATGTGCCGACGCCGCCTTGCCTCAGGTATGAAAGTTGGTTTTTCCCTCGTCGTTCACACAGATGCGGTTGCGCCCGAGTTTTTTCGCCAGATACATACGCCGGTCGGCGATGTTCAGCAGTTCGCGTACGGTTTCCACTTTTTCCCCACGATAATTCGCCGTGCCCAGGCTGGCGGTCACGACGAGGTGGGTCTCGCCTATCCAGACGGGTAATTTTTCCAGTGCACTGCGTATACGCTCGGCCATGACCGCCGCGCCCAGCCGGTTGGTGTTGGGCAGCAGGATGGCAAATTCCTCACCGCCGATGCGTGCCAGGATATCGCCGCCGCGTCCGGACCCGTCCGGGGCCCGCACCACCTGGCTGAGCAGCCCGGCCACGGCCACCAGGACCTCGTCGCCTGCGGCATGCCCATAGACGTCATTCACCTGTTTGAAGTGATCGATGTCGAGCTGAATGATGGAAAAGTCCGCGCCGCCGCTGGCCGCCTGCAGTATCGTCTCCCCGTGTTCGTGGAAGCTGCGGCGGTTTTTCAGGCCGGTGAGCGGATCGGTGGTGGCCTGGTGGGCGAGGGCGTTTTTGCTTTTTTCCAGCTCGCGGATGGTGTTGGCGAGCTTATAGTGGACATTGACCCGCGCCTGAATCTCCAGCCCATCCACCGGTTTGTTGACGAAATCGTTGGCACCGTTGAGGAACGCCAGGTGTTTGTCCGCGTTGCCGTCGGTGCCGGTCATGACGATGACCGGCAGATTGCGGATGTGCGGCGCATCGCTGGTGCGGATCTTCACCAGCAGCTGCTGTCCCGACATGCGCGGCATGTTGATGTCGGTGATGACCAGGTCGATGTGCGTATTGTCCTGCAGTAGTGTCCAGGCCTCCGCGCCATCCATGGCGTGCAGCAGGATGTACTGTTCCGCCAGGTCCTTGTGCAGCATGGCCTTGGCGGTCTTGGAGTCTTCCACGATCAGGACGCACGGCCGCGGGCCGCTGGGTAGGTATTCGTTTGTGGGCGTCGTGCTCATGGGCGTGTCTGGCGTTTGCGCACGCGGCCGGGGTTGGCGCGATGCGGTCAGTCATAGATCAAAATAATAGCACTTACCTGTGGAGTGCGGCGGCTTGCCGCCGCTATCGCCAATGTGGAGTAGGGTGGGCACTGCCCACCACACGGGGCGTCGATTATCTTCCGCTGGTGGGCAGTCTCGTAGGTCGGGTTCCCCCATGGCCCATAAATGAGGGCCACATTGCGGGGACGCGAGCGCAGCGTAACCCGACATCTTTATCGCGGACAGGGTGGAACAGTGTCGGCGCTTCCGCAGCAAAGGCGGGGTTTTGTTGGGTTACGCCCGAAGGGCGCAACCCAACCTACGAAAAGGAGGTCACCCTGCGTCCTGTTTGGAGGTTGATCTAGTCCTGGCGCGTGATGTCGCGCACTGCTTTTTCGACCTGCTCTAACGTTTCCAACTCCTTTTTGGCGCTGACACCCATTTCGGTGAATTTGCGCGCCCCTGGCAACACCTTGGACTCGAAGGATCCGACCGCCTTGTTGTAATGGCCGACGGCGCTGTCCAGGCCGGTGCCCACCCGGGCGAGGTGTTCGGAGAAGGTCGCGAGGCGGCTGTAGAGTTCCACCCCGGTATCGCGGATGTGTTCCGCGTTGGCGGCCAGTTGTTCCTGGCGCCAGCCATAGGCGACGGCGCGCAGCAGGGCGACGAAGCTGGTGGGGGTGGCGAGGATGACCTTCTGCCGCAGGGCGTCTTCCAGCAGGTTGCGATCGATATCCAGGGCGGCGCTTAAGAACTGATCGCCGGGAATAAACAGCACGACGAAATCCGGGGAATTCTTGAACTGGCTCCAGTAGGCCTTGCGCGACAGTTCACTGACACGCTCACGCACCTTACGCGCATGCTGCTCCAGGTGCTTGGCGCGGGTCGCGTCATCCGTGGCCTCGATGGCGCTGAGGTATGAGTCCAACGGGGTTTTCACATCCACCACGATTTCGCGCCCGTCCGGCATACGTACCACCATATCGGGGCGTTGCACGCCGCTGTCGGTGTTGATGCTTTCCTGCGTGGTAAAGTCGCAATGCTCCACCATGCCGGCGAGTTCCGTCAGGCGTTTGAGGGTGAGTTCACCCCATTGGCCGCGGACTTCCGGCCGGCGCAGGGCCTGCACCAGGTTACGCGTCTCGCCGTGCAGTTGTAGTTGGGTCTGGGCCATGGTCTCCAGGTGCTTCGTGAGGGCGCCGTAGGC
>JAYSOL010000066.1:0-2861 GCA_043723045.1 Gammaproteobacteria bacterium
GAACCAGGACCATCAAGGGTCGGGCAGGCCTCTAGATCGGGGCGCACGCGACCGCTGTAGTCCGTGGCGAGGTTGATGCGCGCCAGATCGGCGAAGGAGAGTTTGCCCAGCATGCGCTGGTTGGCGCTGATGGCCACGGGGTGTTTCGAGCCGGGCAGCAACAACCAGGATTTGTCGCCACGCATTAAAAATTTCCGTCCCTTCGCCTTGCTGTCCTTGAACAGCACCAGCTGATGATCTTCATCGCCGATATACAACTCCAGGTCACTCACCGTGTCCGGCTTGTCGCCGTGGGAGAGGGTGGCGCGGACGGCGACCTTGGCGTTGAGGAACTGCTGACGGGGCATATCCGCGCGTACCAACAGCGCGTGGGCATCCACCGCCTGCGCCGGCGTGTCGGCGGCAGCGCCGCCCAGTAACATCGCCAGTAGCGCGAGCTTAAACATGGGCCAGGGACGTCACGATGGGCGCGCGCGCCGCACGCCGCGCCGGGAAATACGCGGCGACGACCAGGGTCAAGGTCATGGCGAGGGTGGCGACGAGATAGGCCAGCGGAAAGAACTGAATGTGAATCGGAAAGCCATGGGTCGAGCCGGGCGGCGGCGGCAGCACGATACCCGTGGCGTTGAGGGCGAGGGAGATGGCAATGGACAGCAAGGCCCCCGCGCCACTGGCCGCCAGCCCCAGCAGGATGGCCTCCGAGACAAAGTTTTTAACCACGACGCCGGTGCGTGCGCCCATGGCGCGTAGCGTGCCGATTTCCCGTGTGCGCTCGGTCACCGTCATCAGCGTGGTATTGATGGCGGCGAGAAACACCACCACCATCAGTATCGCCCCCATGAAGCCGAAGATGCCGATGTACAGCATTTTCACCTGAGCATAAAAAACCGCGAGCTCATCCCAGCGTTTGACGCTGATGTCGGGCGACAGCGGCAGCAGCTTGGCCAGCAGACGTTGCCCGCTGTCGGTTTCATCGGCGGGTTCGTGCAGGCCGACGGAGATCTTTGACGCCACATTCGAGACGCTCAGCAGTTCCTGCGCCAGGGGCAGCGTGGTGGCGAGGTAGCGGTCGCTGAGTTCTTTTATCATCACATCGGCGATGCCGGCGACGTTGGCGTCGACCGCATTCAGTACGCCCTCGGGGGTGGTCGCGAGGAGGGTGAGGGTGTCGCCGACCTTGGCGTTCAAGTGCTGCGCCAGTCCGCGACCGAGGACCACCTCGCGCTGTCCGGGTGTCAGCCAACGGCCCTGGCCCACGCTCGCGGGGATGTCCGAGCCACGGGCCTCGGCCGTCGGGTCTACACCCAGCCCCATGAACGGCACGGAGCGTGTGCCGGCGGTCACCAGGCCAAAAAATTCGATGCGCGGCATGACCACTGCAACGGCAGGATCCTTGGCCAGGATGGCGCCGATGACATCGGTGTTGGTGAGGCCGTGTTCCAGGGTGGAGTCTTCGCTCCGGTCGAAGGTACTGGGGTGGGCAAACTGCAGATGACCGAGTCCACTGCGTAGGGTGCTGTCGCGCAGGCCGTGAAAAGACTGCGCCATGAAACCGCCGGCCAGGGCGAAGGAGGTAAAGCCGAACACCACGATACCGCCGGACAACAGGCTGCGTCGCCGGTTGCGTACCACGTTGCGCCAGGCGATGACCCAATGTTTCACGTCGGCGTCTCCATGATCCTGCCGTCGCGCAGCGTGATTGCCCGGCCGGCGCGCGCCACCACACGCGGGTCGTGGGTGGCGATGACGAAGGCGACGCCGCGTTCGCGGTTGAGCTGTTGCATGAGATCCAGGATGGTGTCGGCGGTGTGGGTGTCCAGGTTGGCGGTGGGCTCGTCGGCGAAGATCACGTCGGGGGCGTTGGCCAGGGCGCGGGCGATGGCGACGCGCTGGCGCTGTCCGCCGGACAACAGGTCGGGGCGCACCCCCGCCTTGTCGTTGAGTCCCACCGCTGCGAGCAATTCCTGGGCGCGCATCTGCATGGCGTCGGCAGCGGCGTGTTTCAGGACCATGGGGTAGGCGACATTTTCCGCGGCGGTCAACACCGGGATCAGATTGAAATTCTGGAAGATAAACCCAAAGCGGTCGCGCCGCGCATCGGCGCGCGCATCGTCACTCAGACTGGCGGCATTCACGCCGTCGAGCAGGATGCTGCCTGCATCCGGACAATCGAGCAGGCCGAGCAGATTGATCAGGGTGGTTTTGCCGCTGCCGGATGGGCCCTGCAGGATAAGAAAATCCGCCGGCATGATGTCCAGGTCTGCCTCGGAGAGGGCGGGTACGGTTTCCTTTCCCAGCGGATAGTGACGGCTCAGGCCACGGGCCGTAACGATAGGTGTGTAGTTCATCGGGGTTCGAATACTAGCAGTCCGGCGGTGCGCCTGTCACCCACACCTGCCCTTGCGCGTGCGGCCTATTTTTTTCTTGGCCGGAGATAGACCCAGACAGTGATGGCCACCACCACCAGCGTGCCGACCAGGATAACCCACGCTGGCACATCCAGGTAGACGATCTTCTCCACATAGTGTTGGATAAATCCGCCGCGGTAGCCGCTCTCGGGTGTTTGTTGCTGACGCAGCCAGACTTCCAGAAAGGTGAGCGGACAGATCCAACCGAAGCCTTGCAGCAGGAGGGAGAAGACCAGCGACCCCAGGTGCAGGTATTTCACCCAGCGCAGGTAGTATCCCGCCAGGGCGCCGAAGATCAGGAAGACGATCCAGAGGAAATGCAGGAGCACCACGCTATCTGCCAGCATCGCTGTTAGTCCCGATCGTGTGTCGTTTGTGTGCGTAATGACGCCAGCGCGTTAGTGTCCTGAGTCAGGGTTCGTCTAATCTATTTCCCCCGGGCGGTAGGGTGCG
>JAYSOL010000067.1:0-2823 GCA_043723045.1 Gammaproteobacteria bacterium
GGTGAAGGCCGCCGGGTTGAGCAGGATGAACTCGATTTTTTGCTCCATGGCTTGGTGTACCCGCTGCACCAGCTCATGTTCCGCATTACTCTGGTAGAAGCCGAGTACATGCCCCGCCGCTTGGGCGATGGGCACCAGGCTGGCATTGATTTCGCCGAGACCCGTATGGCCATAGTGTTGTGGCTCACGCTTACCCAGGAGATTCAGATTGGGTCCGTTGAGTACCAGTATTTCCGCCATAGGGTCCTATCCTGCAGGTATCTTCAAGGAAAAGCCGTATTCTTGCGGCGAAGTGCGCCCGGTCTGATGCAGCCACGCAGTCTACTCACGCCCAGGGTATTTGTCTAGTTTGGGGAGTTGAACCTAAACGGCATTTAGCCGCAATTATGGCTCTTAGGGCGGGCACGCCACACTGATTGAACGCAGATAGACGCGGATCAGTGCGTGGCCTGTATTGGTCCATTCACCAGAGGGTGAATGGGTGCTGTACATTAACGAGGGTCCATCTGCGGTTAACTGCTTTTTCTAGGATCAGGGTCGTGATACGGCGCCCGCTTGCAGGTTGCCCAGGTGGGGTTTGATGAGGGCCTCCATCCGCGGCAGGTCGAGGGCCCCCAGTTTATGCGCGACGATCTTCCCGTCGGTGTTCAGTACGACGGTATAGGGGAGGCTGCCGGTGGTCTCGCCAAAGTCGGCCATGATGTTGAACGCGTTTTGCTCGCCGATGAGCACCGGATAGTTCATGCCCTCGGTTTTATAGAACTCTTTGACGTCCTCAAGATTATCCAGGGCCACCCCGATCACCTGGACCCCGGCGCTGCCGTAGGTATTCTGCAGTTTAATGAACTCCGGGATTTCTTCGCGGCACGGCGGGCACCAGGTGGCCCAGAAATTCAGCACTACCACCTTGTTGCGCCAGCCACTGAGGTTGTGCATTTTGCCCTGCATATCGGGCAGGTTGAAATCCAGGGCCTTGGCCTGGGCCGGTGGCGGGGAGAAAACGGTTTGTGCCACCCACAGGCCGGCGGGGATCGCCACCAGGGCCAGGATGATGAAGGGCAGGATCTTTTTCATGACGGCAGACGACATCCTTTCAATTAAATTTTTTCCAGGACGGCGAGGAATGCCTCGGCGTCACGATAACCGTAAAAGTGCAGATCCGTCCGCTCCTGGCCGTCGGCGCCGAAGAACAGCAGGGCCGGCGGGCCGAGCACCTTGAAGCGTGATTTTATCGCCTGGGTGGTGGCGTTGGTTTCCGTCACGTCCGCCTGTATCAGGACAAAACCCTTGAGCGCGCTGCGCACCCGCGGGTCCGCCAACGTGCCCTTTTCCATACGCAGACAGTCCTTGCACCAGGTGGCGTAATAATCGAGGATCGCCGGCTTGCCGGCGGCGCGCGCCGCGGCCAGTGCGGTTTCCACCTCCGGCAGGGTGACGTAGCGCGTGAATAGGTCATGGCTTTCCACCGATGCCTCGGCGGGCATGGTGGATGTTCCGCCGCTGTGTGTGAACAGGGTGCGTGGCAACGGGTTCAGGATGTCCCGTTCACCCGCCAGCCCACCCAGCAAGGCCAACACACCCCAGATCAGCAGCACGGTGCCGAGGCCCTTCCACAGGATGCGCCAGTTGCTCGCATTGTTCGGCAGGGACTGGGTGGCGCCGAGATACACGGCGGAGACGATCAGCAGTGCCGCCCATAATAGTAAGGCCGGCACCTGGGGCAGGGCGCTGAGCAGGTAGATGGCCACGGCCAGCAGCAGCACGCCGAATACGTATTTTACCGTATCCATCCAGGCGCCCGCCCTGGGCAGGAGGAAGCCCGCGCCCACGCCAATGGCGATCAGAATGACACCCATGCCCATGGCCATGGAGAACATCAGCGCCCCGCCCAGTACCGGGTCCGCTTGTTGGATGGCCACGCCGAGCACGCCGATGATCAGTGGCGAGACACAGGCGCCGACGATGAGGGACGACAACAGGCCCAGCACAAAGGTGCTGACCAGCCCGCCGCCCTGCATGCCCTGGGTCTTATGCGTCACCCGGGATTGAATGAACGAGGGCATCTGCAACTCGTAAAACCCGAACATGGACAGGGACAGCAACACAAAAATGCCGCTGACCACGCCGATGGCATAGGGGTTCTGGAAATACGCCTGCAACTGCCCGCCGGTGGCGCCGGCCAACACCCCGGCGGCGGTATAGGTGACCGCCGTGCCCATGACGTAAGACAGGGACAACATGCCGCCCTTAAGCTTGGTGATTTTGGAGCCGGCCTGGCCGACGATGATGCTCGACAGTATCGGGATCATGGGCAGCACGCAGGGGGTGAAGGTCAGCAACAGACCGACGCCAAAGGCCCCGGCCACCGCAGCGAGAAAGGCCCAGAGGTCACGCTCGTTCGTGGGTGCCGTCTCCACGGGCGCGTCGGCGATGTCCGCCGCCGGGGTGAAGATCAGGTTTTTGGCCTCCCCGGCGGGCAGGGCGATGTTGATGGTCTTGGTCACCGGCGGATAGCAGATGCCTTTCTCCGCGCAGCCCTGGTAGCTGGCCTTGAGGGCGAACAGCGAACGCTGGGTGGCATCGCGTGTCAGGGGCAGTTTGATGTCCACCTGGTCGTGATAGATCTCGGTCTTGCCGATATAGGGATCCATCTTGATCTGGCCTGCGGGCAGCTCGTAGCCTTTGAGCTGGGTGTTGTCGGCCCCGGTCAGTTCGAAGTGGGTTTTATCCCGGTAAAGATAGTAACCCGGGGCGATGCGCAGACGGGCCATCAGGGTGTTGCTGTCCTGCGTGATCACACTGAGTTCGAAGGCCTGGTCCACC
>JAYSOL010000068.1:0-9721 GCA_043723045.1 Gammaproteobacteria bacterium
TGCTGCTCCACCCTGTCCACGAAAAGATGTCGGGTTACGCTGCGCTCTTGTCCCCGCAATGTGGCCCTCATTTATGGGCCATGGGGGAACCCGACCTACAAGACTTGGCGTGATCCCAGGCGTCGAGATATCAGTTGTCACGATAATGTGCGAGGCGCTGGGGCGAGACCTCGCGTTCGGATTCCGCATTGCGCTGGCGGTGGTAATGAACGATGCGCAGGCGCTTGTGCGCAAGCAGGGCGTGGGTCTCGGCGCTGCTGAACCACAGGCCCGGCAGATCATGCCGCGCTGTGCCATGAGGCGGGCCAGATGTGCCTGCACCGCCGGGTCGGCGTCGAGCGCATCCTGTTTTGCGCGCTCGGCAGAACTCATTGTCGGCGCGCCATGCCTGAGCATGGCCTCGGGCGATTCGGTGACGGTGGTGCGGTAGCGTGCGTTTTTGCCCATCAGTTTTTTTGCAAGCGCCGCAAATTTTTTCGCGCGTTTCGCGGAGTTGACCCCCACGCTGAGCCGGTGACCCTCGATGTGAATGTGGCCGATGACGGAGTTATCCCAGTCCTTGTGTTGTTTGTTGCCGCGCCTGAGCCAGGGGAACTTGACGCTGTGTAGTGCGCCTTGTGCATCGAAGCCTGCCTCGGCGAGCACCTCCTCCTCGGTCGCGTTGAGTGCCAGGCTTTTAAGGGAGTCGAAGATAACCCGCGGCGAGTCGATGTCGTACAGGAGTTTATGGAACAAAAATGGGTCGCCGTCGGTGTTGGTGAGTATCGGCTGCGGTGGGTTGAGCAAACGTTCCACCACCTCGTGATAGATATCGAACATCTCCAGATCGTAGTCCTTGAGAAGCGCGGGCGTGAGGGCCGATCCCGACGCGGCGATTTTCCGGCGTAGTTCGAGGATCGGCGCCTTCTCCATCGGTGGAATCATCACCGCCGCGCAGCCGTCGATCTCGGCGAGATCATCGAGCACGACGACCTTGGCGAACAGGATGTCGCCTGGCGCGGCGTGTTCCGACCCCATGCGCTCGATCACCCAGCGTTGGTCGCCGGTGAAGATGTCGTGCAGGGCGAAACCCTTGCCGGGTTCGCAGGTAACGACCTCATGGAAACTGAAGGCCGCGGCCCCACAGGCTTCGAGATAGCGGGTCTGGAGCGGGTCGAGGCGGCGCGCCTGTTGCCGGTAGACGGCGGCGACCGTGAGCTGCAGCGGCGCGCCCGTCTTGACCTGGGTGTCTTTCGGGTCTGGACGCCAGTCATAATAGAACCACGGCCAGAACAGCTGCGCGTGCGGCGATTCGGGATCGAACGGCACATCCTGCCAGAGCGTGAACTCATCCCAGGCTTCGTAGATGGCTTCCTTGCCGAAGGTCTGCACAGCGCAATCGAGCAGGTGTTCGACCAGCCCTGCATTCACCTGGCGCAGTTTGCACCAGAGAAAATCGCTGTCCACCGGCGTGCTGCCGGCCGCGAGGCAGCAGTGTTTATACTTCTTGGTGCTGCCGCAAGGGCAGGGATCGTTACGTCCGGCTTTCATGTGAGCGCTGAAAAGTGCCAGGGTCGATGTTCGGTGGCTGGATTAGTGTAATCAAACTTTTCCGGCTTTCCGGAATAGCCTGGGCCTCGTATACGCGTGTGACTGAGGGGAATGGTAGTATAGTGCACACATCATCATTCATCGATATTCGTCTGTTAGTATTAACACACTGGATTCAGAATGGCATCGGCGACCGGGTGACGGCGACGGATACTATATAGAAGAACACCAGTGTTGCCGCGACCCAGGCGGTCACGCGTATCGTCTTTGTCTTCCCCCGTTTCAGCGCAATGCTGCCCAGCACGATGTAGGCGAGCAGGCCCAGCACCTTGGCCGTGAGCCAGGCGTGGGTGCCGGGGTACTGCGCGATATTGATGGCCAGCCAGATGCCAGCGCCCAGCAGCAGGGTGTCGATGATATGCGGCAACACCTTCACCCAGGTGTTATTCAGCAGGGGCGATGCGCGCAGCATCCAGTAGCCGCGCAGGGTGAAACCGCCGATGGTGAGGATGGCGCAGGTGACGTGGAGGGTTTTGACCAGCATTATTCTAGGGCCCGGTGGTGATCAGTCTGCGGTACATTCTATAGGCAGCGAGCAGGTTTAGCCAAAGCAGCAGACACGACAGGCCGAATGCCAGGGCGCCGGCATAGGCGAACCACGACGGCCTCCACACCGCGCCGATCAACAGACACAGGCCGGCGCTGTGCAACCACCACTGACGCCGTGTGTGTTCATCCGGAATGATCTCTTTCATATTGGTCAATCGACCGCGTCCACCGTCGGCTTGCAGATGCAGCCAGACGAGAAACGGAACGATCTTGTACAGCATGCCGTTGATGGCTGACACGCCGAACCCGACGATCATCAGTATCCCCGAGAGCAACGCAAAGTGGTCGGTATAGGCGGTGGGCCAAAGCGCATGCATAAACCACAACCCGGCTGCCGTGATGAGACTGACACTGGCGACGCGCCAGAACAACACCGTGACATCCGGTAGGCGCCGGCGGCGGCGTTGCTGTAGCGTTAGGATGACAACGGCGAATAGCGCGTAACCCAATATAGGCAGCGCTGCCAGGGACAGCGGTATGAATGGCGGAAGGGTCATGTATTGTGTGGGATAAGTGCTCAGGGACCAGACCACGAGCGAGACAAACAGCGCAGGCCCGAGCCAGCGCGTCAGTGGCCGCGGAAACTCCGGCGTCATTTGAAACATGGGGATCACCTGATACGCCACACCGACTACCAGCAGGCCGATCCAACCCAGGAGCCCCCAGGCCACATGCAGATCGGTAAGGTGGAGCCCGGCGATGTTCCAGCCCCAGCCACGGGTCGCGCCGAGCAGCGACCCCAGAATAACCGCGATCGCCAGTGCGGCGGCCGCCAGGCGCATGCCATTCACTGTGGGGCCCTGGGAACGCGCGCGCCAGAGGCACCGGCTCATCACGTACAAGAAAAGTCCGAACGTGGCTATGAGCAGGGGCAGGGCGAGGCGTAGCAGATCGCTGCGCGTGAACAACAGGCCGCCTGCCAACAACACCGTGCCAGTCGTGAGCAACAGGTGCAGCGCGCCACTCACCCGGCGCGCACGCGGTACCGGCGCCCCGGCGAGTACCGGCAGCATCTGCATCAATGCACCCATCATGACCATAGTCAGAAACCCCAGGGTCATGAGGTGTGTGGAGGCAAGCATGGCCGGCGACCAGCGTGTGCTCCACGCGGGCGGGCCTATCCATAGCAAGGTCAGCGCCGCCAGCATGCCGAAAACCGGCGCAGTGAGAAAGAAGCGCAGCGGCACCAGGATGGGTGGTGCCTGATCCAGGGACAGGGCCAGGGTGTTTCTGGTTGGCGTGGACGTTCCCATGCTAAAGGCCGATGACCCACAGGTCAGGGCAATTGGCTCAGTGCCTGGCAGGCGGCGGCTTCAGCCCGGCTGTCATGCCGCCGCCAAATATAGATGCGAAAAGCCGACACGCCAGTATCGGCATGGGGCGTTGCGCAGGTGAGGTGATCGTAGCCTTGTTGCTCCAGTATCGGGAAGAGCAGGAGCGGCTCGCGCCGATGCAACAGGCACAGACACACACCGGTTGCCAGCGTGTCGATGGCCGCCAGTGCCTGCTGCAAGGGTTCCGGCGGTTCCAGCTGGCTGACATCGAGTACGCGCAGCGCGTCACTCACATTTCTTATCCATTTGTGAGTGATCTGAGTACATGTGCTGAAGTATGTCCTCTTGTTCTCCTTGCAGGAGCCGGTCCGCCATGGGATAGAGTACATTCTCCTCTTTAACGTTGTGTTGTTGCATAAGGGCCAGCAGGGTTTCCGACTGTCCGAGATACTGCTGTCGGTTGCGTTCCGCCACACTCACCCCCAAGGCTTGCAGCAGTTCGCGCATGGGCACATGTTCCTGGCGCATCATCTGGGTCGGGCCCATACTGATTCCGCCGTGCTGGCTGATGCCCGCCCTACAAAGCAGTGGCCAGCAGGCGACACTCTATCGAATGCCAGGGAACACATGCCTTGACCATGGTCAACTCATTCCGCTGCCTGGGAGGCCGCGGGGGCAAGGGGGCGTCTGGCATTTACTTGTGGTGGCGCGTATCGATCCCGAATCAACCCGCCTTGCCATCCTGGCGCGGCCGTATATATAAGGGTGCATAACGCCACACCCAGAGCCCGGTGCTGACCAGCCAGGTCACGGCGGCGGCGATGTTCAATCCGCCGCTGAGGCCGGGACTGCTCAACGCCAGCTCCGCGGCGATGCGCAGCAGCGCGCTGGTGTTGAGACCGAGGAAGCAGAGCCAGGTAAGGTTATCGGCCATCAAGGGTTGCCCGGAATGACCGAGGCTGACACGCGAGGCCATGGCCAGCACCATGCTGGTGACGAAGCCGATGCCCAGGGCATGCAGCGGCGCACGTCCCAGGGGCGCGCTGCCCGTCAGCAGCAGCGTCAGACTCTGCAGGCTATACAGCAGCAGGGCGATGCCCAGCCAGAGAAAGGCGATGTGCAGCACCGCCAGCAGACGCACTTGGAAGCTGCGGATTAATTTCCACACCAGCGTGTGATGCAGCGCCGTCAGGGCCAGCGGCAGGTCGAAGACAAACAGCCACTGCGGCAGTGCTAGGGTCTCGAGCAGTGCATGACCCGTGACGCACACCAGCATGAGCGGCAGGCTCCAGGCGGGTCGCACCATTGCGTAATTCACCAGTACGCTGCTGCTGAAAAACGGCAGCATGCGATGGCTTACGACAAACACAACGGGTATCAGGAACAGCCACAGCCCCACGCTGCGCGCCAACAAGAAGGAATGCCCCGTGCCCGTCAGCAGCGCATGCAGAAACAGGGCAATACCGGCCATGCCGGCGAGCAACGCCAGGTTGAGGATTTTTTCATGGGGTCCGTGTTGCGCGGCACGCACGTATATTGTGATCAGCGTCAGGATCGCCATACCCCAGCCGATCAATTGGATCACCCATGCCAGCGCGAGTACTCGGGTCGAGCTATACAGGCCGATATAGTAGAGCGTCATGCCGCTCACCAGCAGCCAGAATATGCCGATATAGCGTCCGGCCGGTACCGCTGCGCCGTTCATCCAGCGCGGATACACCGTCAGCAGGAAGCCGAAAATGAAAAACGGGAAAATACCGAATAACATCAGAAACGCATGCGACCACAGGGCCGGGATGACCGTGGGTGGCGGTGTCCACCCGCCGGTGTAGCGGCCACCGATCTCCAGCAACCACCAGGCCATCACCAGGACGATCTGGCAGGCGCCGGCGAAAAACAGCATGCGGTGGGGTGCGGCGGTGAAGGGGTAATTTTTCGGAGAGGGAGTATGCATAGTCGCTGGCCGGAGGTAGGGGGACAGTTGTAACCGTTATCCCAACCAACGGCCTTGACCCATATCAAGCGATGACAGCATTACATAAGTCGTGCTTATCTTGGAGTGCGGGAGCTTGCTCCCGCTTTGGCAAAGCGGCGGCAAGCCGCCGTACTCCCTATGGCGGCGTTCCTCAGGCGGCGGATTTCGCCGCACGCAACTCGTGATTGACGAAGAGCGCGAGGGTGAACAGCACCAAGGCACCGGCCTGGTGCGTGGCGGCCAAGGCAACCGGGACGAAGAATAGCAGGGTCGTGATGCCCAGTGCGATCTGTACCGCCAGCATGCCGAGCAACAAGTGGATGGTGAGACGCGCGCGCGCCGGTAGTTTGATTCTTACTGAACTCCACCAGAACAGCGGAATCACCACGGCCAGCAGATAGGCGATCATGCGGTGATCGAACTGCACCGTCGCCAGGTTTTCGAAAAAGTTGAGCCATACCGGATTCAGGGCGAGCAGCCCCGGGGGTAACCAGTGGCCGTTCATAGTCGGAAAAGTATTGAAGGCCAGCCCGGCCTTGAGGCCGGCGACAAAACCGCCCGACAGTACCATGATAAAAATCAAGGTGGAGACGCCTAGGGAATAAAGCCAGATGCGGCGGATCGCGCCGCCGCTTTTGTGTTGCGGCTGGGGGGACAGCAGCCCGAGGGCGACCCAGAATATATAGCCATAAATAATGAATGCCGCGGCCAGGTGCGCCGTCAGGCGGTACTGACTGACGTGCGGATTATTCACCAAGCCGCTTTTCACCATATACCACCCGAGGACGCCCTGCAGTCCGCCGAGCACAAACATGCCGATGTATGTTGGTATCCGGGCGGGCTGAATGCGCCGGCGCAGGAGGAAATACAGGAAGGGAATGAGAAATACGATACCGATGCTGCGCCCCAGCAGGCGATGGTAGTACTCCAGCCAGAAGATGGACTTGAACTCCTCCAGGACCATGCCGCGGTTGATCTTGAGATACTCCGGTGTCTGCTGGTATTTGGCGAAGGTCTCGGTCCACTGGCTCTGGTTGAGCGGCGGTATCGCGCCCATGACGGGATCCCACTCCACGATGGACAGGCCCGAGTGTGTCAGGCGTGTCACCCCACCTAGCACCACCATGGCAAAAATCAACGCGCAACAGACCAGCAGCCAGACAGCGACCGGACGCTGGGATTGGGCGAGGGTCTCGCGGCCGGAGGGGGGGTGGTTTTTGGTCATGACTGCCTTACCCTATGAGCGTTTCGTATCGTTATGGTTACCCTGTCGACTGTCGGCGAGAGAGATGGTTGCGCTGCCTAGCTTCCCGGGGATTATAAAGGATTTAAAATGAAAGCGCGGACAATTTGCGGCTCCGGGTTTTGCCGCGGAAAAAATCAGTCGCCGTTCCAGCACTGGCTGAGCCCATGGGGGTCAGACACGAAGGGCGCTTACCCAAAGGCCGATTCTGGCCTGGGCGTGGCGCAGGATCTCCGCCCCGGGCGATCAGGATAGTCCTGCGTGACGGCCGGGGCATAGCGAAAAGGTGACAGATTTGTGTTCCACCAGGACAATGGGTCCATGGCCTGGAAAGCAGCACTTCTATTGGCGCGACCGGCTGTCTATTTTCACGCAAGCATTGGGAAGAAATTTGTCCACCACAGGCTCATCCTAACTTACGGAAACAACCGATGATTCGACTGAATGCAGCTTTAAGTGCCTGGGGCACGCCGGATTTTGAAGGCCTCCTCAAGAAGGAGCTCGAACAATTGGGTGCCGATCAGCTGCCCTTGCAGCAGGGATTGTCGACGAGCAGCTATGCCATCGACAGCGCGCTCACTGCGATCATCCTCAGTGTTTCCGGGGACGCGGATGTCATACGGGTAAAAGCAGGTATTTTTTATGCCGGAATTATTGCCGGCTGCAGCTGCGCCGACGATCCCACGCCTGTCAATGAAAACAATGAGTACTGCGAAGTGCAGCTTGTCATTGATAAGGCGACGGCGGAGGCGACAGTTACCCATCTGCTGGACTAAACATGGCGACATATGTAATGCCTGGTTATGTAGTTACTGATCCGACCGGCAAATAGTGCGTAGTACTTTCTCCCTCTCCCTCTGGGTAGGGCCGAAACAGGTGCAAGGGGACAGACCACGATTATCGCGTACTTGATACGTAGGCACGACAACAGGCGAGGGGCAATGGTAGTGGCCAACGCCAATGGGTGGGTGCTGGGATTAGATTCAATCGAAGCCCTTTGCCCGGCCCCGGCCCGCTGCATCAATGTATCTTGACGTCCTTGGTCTCCTTCAGGAAAAGCACACCGATCACGAGGGTCATCAGCGCCACGCCGATGGGATACCACAGACCATTATAAATATTGCCGGTCGCCGCGACGATCGCCGTCGCCAGCAGCGGCAACATACCGCCGAACCAGCCATTGCCGATGTGGTACGGGAATGACATGGACGTGTAGCGGATGTTGGTCGGGAACATTTCCACCAGGAACGCCGCGATCGGCCCGTACACCATGGTCACGTAGATCACCATGAGCACCAGTATCGCCAGCGTCATCGGGTAGTTGACCTGGCCGGGTTCGGCCTTGCCGGTGTAGCCCGCGGCCTTGAGTGCGTCCTTGAGTGCCGCCTCGTCCCAGCCCTTGATCTCCACAGCGCCGATGCGGGTGACGACCTTCTCGCCCTCCACCGCCGGCAGCGTGATGAACGACAGGCCCGACTTCGACAGGAAGTCCTTGACCCGATCGCACTCGGAGAACTGGGTGCCCGGCAACACCAGGACGTGCATCTCGCACTCGCTCGCCGCGACACTGATCGAGGTGGTCTGCTGGAAGTGCTCCAGCGCCGGATTCACATAGTGGGTGAGGCCCTGGAACAAGGGGAAGTAGGTGAGTGCGGCGATCAGGCAACCGGCCATGATGATCTTCAGCCGCCCGATGCGATCCGACAGCCAGCCGAAAAAGACGAAGAACGGCGTGCCGAGGAGCAGCGATGCCGCGATCAGCACATAGGCGGTGAGAAAATCGAGCTTCAGCGTGATCGTGAGGAAGAACAGCGCATAAAACTGGCCCGTGTACCACACCACGCCCTGGCCGGCGGTAGCCCCGAGCAGGGCGAGCAGCACGTACTTGTTGTTCGGGTAACGCAGGAAGCTGTCGATGAGCGGCGACTTGGAACTGCGGCCCTCGGACTTCATCTTCAGGAACACCGGCGATTCATTCAGCTTCAACCGTATATAGACCGAGAACACCAGCAGAAACAGCGAAACGACAAACGGGATACGCCAGCCCCATTCGGCGAATTCCTTCGTATCCATCCCGGTACGACACACGCCGATCACGAACAGCGACAGAAAGAAGCCGAGCGTGGCCGTGGTCTGTATCCAGCTGGTCGCGTAACCGCGTTCTTTATCGGGTGCGTGCTCCGCGACGTAGGTCGCCGCACCGCCGTACTCGCCGCCCAGCGCCAGGCCCTGCAACAGGCGCAGCGTCACCAGCAGTATCGGCGCCAGCCAGCCTATGGTCTGGAAGGTCGGGAGCAGGCCGACGGCAAACGTCGACAGGCCCATGACGACGATGGTGATCAAAAAGGTGTGTTTCCGTCCTACCAGGTCGCCGAGACGCCCGAACACGAGCGCGCCGAACGGCCGCACCAGGAAACCCGCGGCATAGGTGGCAAAGGCGGACAGCAACGCCGCCGTTTCGTTACCCTTGGGAAAAAACAGCGCTGCGAAGAAGGGCGCGAGTGTGGCATACAGATAGAAGTCGTACCACTCGAACACGGTGCCTAACGAGGACGCAAAAATAACGCGCCGCTCCTCCGCCTTGGTGACCTGTCGTTCGCCTTTGGCCTGGTAGGCCGCCTTGGTTTTTTTGTTGATGATCGGACTCCTTGTGGCAGAGTGGAACAAGGAACGCACGTCATTTAGGTTCTTTATCAAGCTCTAATTTTGATGAGATAAAGTTTACGACGGCGCGTATGCGGCCTAAATGTCTAAGGTCATTATGATAAACCAGCCAGACTTCATGATCAGGCAGTGTGACATCTTCAAGTATGGGTACCAACTCAGATTTCTTTCGACAAAATATATGCGGTTGTATCGAGATGCCCACACCGGAAACTGTTGCCTTAAGGCGGGTTATCGTATTATCACTGCATAAAACGCGCGATGATGAATCAGAATGATCAACTAACCATTGATTCTCCGGCAATGCAGAAAGCTGATCCCCGTAGGCAATAATACGATGATATTTTAATTCCTGCATCCTCGTGGGATAACCATGGGTTTTGATATAGCCAGGAGATGCAAACAGCCCCAAAGACATGCGGCCGA
>JAYSOL010000069.1:0-3832 GCA_043723045.1 Gammaproteobacteria bacterium
CCACGCCGAACTGGCCGAGGCCGAAGAGGAAACCGCGCCATGCGGCGCGCCCAGGGGTGGCGCCGGCCCACAGGACAAACAACAGCGCCGGCGCCAACACCGCCAACGGGAAAAACCCTAAAGGCGCGAACGCCAGTGGCAACACGGCGCCGGCGGCGAGGGCCGCAAAATCAGACCAGCCCGGCCTCCGCAATAAAGGGTGACGACGTAGTATGTCCATGGGGGAACGTGGCTAGGGTGCGTCGATATCGGCCTGGGTTGGCGCCTGTGTCACCTTCAACAGGTGTATACGGCGACTGTCGGCGCGCAGCACTTCGAAACGCAACTCGCCCAGCACCACCGCTTCACCACGCTGTGGCAGGTGGCCCAATGTATTGAGCACCAGTCCGCCGATGGTGTCCACGTCCTCGCTCTGGAGCGAGCTGTGCAAACGCTCGTTGAAATCCTCGAGCGGCGTCAGGGACTTTACGATGAACTCGCCGTTGCGGCGCTCGGCGATCATCACATCGTCGTCATCGATATCGTATTCGTCCTTGATCTCGCCCACGATCTGTTCCAGCACGTCTTCGATGGTCACCAGACCCGCGACACCGCCGTACTCGTCCACCACGATGGCCATGTGATTGCGGTTGGTGCGGAACTCGCGCAGCAGCACATTCAGGCGCTTGCTCTCGGGCACAAACACGGCGGGGCGCAGAAAGTCATGGATGTTGAAATGTTTGTTCTTGTCGTCGTAGAAGTAGCGCAACAGGTCCTTGGCCAGCAGGATGCCGACCACTTTGTCCTTGTCACCATCCACCATGGGGAAGCGCGAGTGGCCGGTCTTGATGACGTCCGGCAGATACACCTCGGGCGTCAGGTTCTTGTCGACCACGTCCATTTGCGCGCGCGCCACCATAATGTCGCGCACCTGCATCTCCGACACCTGCAGCACGCCTTCGACCATGTCGAGGGCGTCATGGTCGATCAGATCCCGGGCCTGGGCCTCGCGCAATACCTCGATCAGCTGCTGGCGCGTACCCGGTTCGCGCAACAACGCCATACCGAGTCGATCGAGAAAAGAGGGTGCTTGTATCTCGCTGCTGGGGGTACTGTCGTTATCCTGGCTCATTTGTTCCTAATGTGGCCCTAATTTATGGGCCATCGCTGCTGATTTATTCGTACGGCCGGGGGAAGCCCAGGCCTACGAGTATGGATGTTTCGAGTCCTTCCATGACATCGGCCTCGTCCTGTGTGGCATGATCGTAACCGCTTAAATGCAAGATGCCGTGCACGCACATGTGCGCCCAATGCGCCTCGGCCGTCTTGCCCTGTTCGCGCGCCTCGCGCTGCACCACGGTTGCGCACATGACCAGATCGCCGTGCAGGTCATTCCGCCCCGCTGCCGCATACGGAAACGCCAGCACGTTGGTCGGTCCCGCTTTCTTGCGGTAGCGCTGATTGAGCTCGGCGCCTTCCGCTTCGTCCACGATGCGAATGGCAATTTCCGCCGCTCCGTCAGCGGCGGCGGCAGCGAGTGCGGCGTTCGCCCAGCGCCGAAAGTCGGCGGCCGGTGGCAGGCCATGGCACTCGCAGGCGACCTGCACGTCCAGCGTCAATGGCATATCCGCCGCCGCCCTACTCGGCATTACGTTGGGCGTCATAGGCTTCCACGATCTTCTGCACCAGGGGGTTGCGCACCACGTCCTGCGGCGAAAAGTGCATGAAGCTGATGCCCTTGATGTCGGTCAATACCTCACCCGCTTCCTTCAACCCCGACTTCTGCGATTTCGGCAGATCCACCTGGGTGATGTCGCCGGTAATGACGGCCTTGGCGCCGAAACCGAGACGCGTGAGGAACATCTTCATCTGTTCGGTGGTGGTGTTCTGTGCCTCGTCCAGCAGGATGAAGGAATCGTTCAGGGTGCGGCCGCGCATGTAGGCGAGGGGCGCCAGCTCGATAGCATGTTTTTCCATGAGACGCGCGACGCGTTCGAAACCGAGCATCTCGTAGAGCGCGTCGTACAGCGGCCGCAGATAGGGATCGACCTTCTGCTCCAGATCCCCCGGCAGAAATCCCAGGCGTTCCCCCGCCTCCACCGCCGGACGCACCAGGATGATGCGGCTGACCTCGTCGCGCTCCAGGGCGTCCACCGCGCACGCCACCGCCAGATAGGTCTTGCCGGTGCCCGCGGGACCGATACCGAAGTTGATATCGTGCGTGAGGATATTGCGGATGTAATCGCGCTGATTCGCGGTGCGCGCCTTGATCACGCACTTCGGCGTGCGCAGCACGGTCTCGGTATCGTCCACGCTGGGGATACGCGCGTCCGCCTCCTGCAAGGCCAGGCGCACGCTCACGGCGGACAGGGACTTGTTCATGGAGGTGATGGCATACAGATCCTTGATCAGCTTTTCCGTGCTGCGCGCCAGACCAGCCTCGCCGGAGATGCGGAACACATTGCCGCGGTTGGCGATGGCCACGCCCAGGTGACCCTCGATCTGGCGGATGTGTTCATCCAGGCGCCCACACAAGCTGGCGAGCCGCGTGTTGTCCGCCGGCTCCAGGGTGAATTCGATGGGTTCCGAGGTGGTCGTCACGTCAGCCAAGAACGTAACCTACGCCCGCTACGTGACACCCACATGAAGCCACACCCGCGCGGCGTCATGCGCCACCGACACGCGCGCGGGGTTGCGCCACGGGAACGCCGCGCAACGAGAAATGCAGGGCCTGGGTGATCTCCACATCGATAAAGCGACCGATCAGGCCGGGCTCGCTGCTGGCAAAGTTCACCACCCGGTTGTTCTCGCTGCGGCCGCACAACTCCCGGGCGTCCTTGCGCGAGGGGCCTTCCACCAGGATGCTCTGGGTGGTGCCGACCATGCGCCGGCTGATGGTAGCACCCATGGCCTCGATGCGTTGTTGCAGGCGGGTCAGGCGCTGCTGCTTGATCTCCATGGGCGTGTCGTCGTCCAGTTGCGCCGCCGGCGTGCCGGGGCGTGCGCTGTAGAGGAAGCTGAAGGACTGGTCGAAGCCCACGTCCTCGATGAGGTCCATGGTGGCCTGAAAATCCGCCGCGGTCTCGCCGGGAAAACCGACGATGAAATCGCTGCTGATGCTGATGTCCGGGCGCAGCGCGCGCAGGCGGCGTATTTTGGATTTGTATTCGAGCACGGTATGGCCGCGCTTCATGCGCATGAGGATGCGATCCGATCCGCTTTGCACCGGCAGATGCAGTTGATTCGCCAGCTTCGGCACCTCGGCATACACCTGGATGAGGCGGTCGGAAAACTCCACCGGATGGGACGTGGTGTAGCGGATGCGTTCGATGCCGTCGATGTCGGCGACATACTGGATGAGCATGGCGAGATCGGCGATACCGCCGTCGTGCCGCTGGCCGCGATAGGCGTTCACGTTCTGGCCGAGCAGGGTCACCTCGCGCACGCCGCGCTGCGCCAGACTCACCACCTCCGCCAGCACGTCGTCGAAGGGCCGGCTGAATTCCTCCCCCCGGGTATAGGGCACGACACAGAAGCTGCAGTACTTGCTGCAGCCTTCCATGATGGACACCAAGGCGCGCGCGCCACTCACCCGGGGTTCCGGCAGGTTGTCGAATTTCTCGATCTCGGGAAAGGACACGTCCACCGCCGGGCGGCGGGTGGTCTCCACACCATCGATCATGGCGGGCAGGCGGTGCAGGGTCTGGGGGCCGAAGATCACATCCACATAGGGCGCGCGCCGCTGGATGGCTGCACCCTCCTGGCTCGCCACACAACCGCCGACACCAATAATAAGGTCGGGACGGGCCTGTTTGAGTTCTTTCCAGCGACCCAGCTGGGCAAACACCTTTTC
>JAYSOL010000070.1:0-3519 GCA_043723045.1 Gammaproteobacteria bacterium
CGAAGGGCTTACGGCCCCTTATGTCGGCCGAAGGCCGACGCGATGGGTGATTCTCCAAAGGCAGTGTCGAAGGGCTTACGGCCCCTTATGTCGGCCGAAGGCCGACGCGATGGATGATTCTCCAAAGGCAGTGTCGAAGGGCTTACGGCCCCTCCAGCTATCGGGCGCAGTGCGCCCTCCACGTATCGCACGCAGTGCGTGCTCCCACTCACTACGCTCGTGGACGCGGAGCCTCCCACGTATCACACGCAGTGCGTGCTCCCACTCGCTGCGCTTGTGGACGCGGAGCCTCCCACGTATCGCACGCAGTGCGTGCTCCCACTCACTACGCTCGTGGACGCGGAGCCTCCCTGCTCACTACGTTCGCAGAGCTGGAGCCTCTATGTCAGCCGAAGGATGGCGCCTGAGATGATTCTCCTAAGGCAGAGCCGAAAGCGTTGCTGCCCTTTTTTCCGATCCCGCATCGGGAACAATGAATTTTGCTTTTCCGATACTACGAATATCTCTTTCGAGTAGGCCTCTGTTCTCCCTTCTGATTGTTCGCGTGTCGCCTGTGTTGAGGTCAAACCACAACCGCCGTAGCGAGCTTGAAGAACCCTGAAAACCTGGAGTGCGAATTGTCCCAATCACCAAGGGTCGCGGAAGCCCTGTCTTTCCCTTGGCTGAAGTAGGCGGAGGTCGTATCCAGAAGCAGGAACTCACCCATGACAACCCCTTGGAACGCCACATCTGCCCGTTGCCTCTCTCCTTTTCAATCCCGCCCCCGGCTCAAGACCCGAGGACTATCCATCCGAGCCATCAAAATGGGGCTTTTAAAAAACCTATACACGGGAATGATTTTGCCTGATTTTTATTTTTCACCCCTTGCCGCATCAGGCAGTCCTCCTATAATGAGTCTCAATTACCCCCAAATACTTAAGGTGTGCATGGCTTTCTTACATTCACTCGCGTTCAGCCTGTTCCTTCCCGGGTTGCTCATGGCCGGGCCACGTCTTGAGGGCAAGCCAAAGACATCTGTGCCCAAGGCTCGTCAAGTGGAGGGATGCAAGGACACCAAGATGTTCCACGAGGCTGAGCACAAGTGGGTTCAGGAGATTGACAAGGCCGGTACCCGCGTAGATTTTTGCTCCATACTCCGCCGCCAACAAGGAAGGCATGAGGCCGTGCGGTGACTCAATCAAGAAGAAGTAGGGCCGCATTGAACCGCTTTACACAAAATATTGGGAGCATCATCCACGCATAATCCCGAAACCAGGAGAAGTCATGCCCACGCAAGCATCAGCGTTTGTTCTGCCCCAACCTTTGCTCGACAAGTGTCGGGAACGTGCGCCGAAATACGATCTCGAAAACCGTTTTTGCCAGGAGGACTTTGACGAGTTGAAGGCCGCTGGCTATCTCAATATGGCCCTACCCACGGAATTCGGCGGGCACGGCATGAACCTCGCGCAAGTCGGCCGGGAAACGAGGCGTCTCGCGCAATACGCGCCGGCCACAGCGCTGTGCATCAACATGCACAACTACTGGGTCGGAGTCGCCGCTGATTCCTGGCGGATGGGAGACAAGTCTGTTGAATTCATCCTCAAGGATGCCGCCGCCGGCGAGGTCTTCGCCGCCGGTCACGCCGAGAGCGGCAATGAAACCTCGGTACTGATGTCCATCACGAAGGCCGAACGGGTCGCGGGCGGCTACAAATTCACCGGCCGGAAATCCTTCGGCAGTCTCACGCCGGTTTGGACGCGGCTTGGGCTCCACGGCATGGACACGAGCGACCCGGCCAACCCAAAGGTCGTGCATGGTTTCCTGCGGCGTGATGCCAAGGGCTATTCGATCAAGGAAACATGGGATGTCATGGGCATGCGTGCGACCCGCAGCGACGATACGCTGCTCGACGGCGCTTTCATTCCCGACGAATCCATCGTCCGTAAGGTGTCCGCCGGCTTCGCTGGCGCGGATTTCTTCGTGTTGTCCATTTTCGCCTGGGCGCTGATGGGCTTTGCCAATATCTATTGCGGACTGGCGCGGCGGGCCCTCGACTTGACGGTGGAACAGGTTAAAACCAAAACATCGTTGGCGCTGACCCGGACGATGGCTTGGCACCCCGAGACGCAATACCATATCGCCGACATGGTCATGGAACTCGAGGCGATCCTGGCACAGACCGAGGCCGTGACGAATGACTGGTCTGCCGGTGTGCAACACCCGGATTGGCCAGTCAAAATCGTCGCCGCCAAATACCGTGCGGTCGAGGGGGCCTGGAAGATCGTTGACCGGGCCATGGATGTCTCGGGTGGTTTCGGCATGTTCAAGCACAGCGAGCTTGAGCGGCTTTTCCGCGATGCCCGCGCCGGTCGGTTCCATCCGGCCAATTCGGCGCTGACACACGAGGTTGTCGGCAAGCTGTCGCTAGGGCTGAACCCGGACGAACTGCCGCGATGGGGCTGAAATTTGTGGGCGGCGCCACCTCAGTTCCCTGCAGTCCAGAGGTCAGGGGCCAGATGCGGACGTCCAGATCATTTGCCGAGTTCAGGATGACCAACCTGCTTGATGATGCAGCCTGAATGGAGCAACCAGCGCAACCTTCGGTATTGCCGCGAACCCGTGCAATCGGACTGACGGTGTTGGCTATGGCCTGTTTTGCCGCGAACTCGCTGCTATGCAGACAGGCTCTGCGCCGGACGGGCATCGATGAAGCCAGTTTCACCTTGATCCGGGTTTTCAGCGGGGCCATCACCCTCGCGCTGATCGTGCGCCTGCGGCGCGGTCGTTTCGAGATCGGGGGCGATTGGGGATCAGCCATCGCTTTGTTCGCATATGCAGCCTGCTTTTCGTTCGCCTACCGGCATCTGACCGCCGCCACTGGCGCGCTGCTGCTGTTTTTTGCGGTCCAGATCACCATGATCGGTTTCGGATTCCGAGCGGGGGAACGTCTGCGCCTTCCGCAAATCGCCGGACTCACCTTGGCTGCGGGTGGGTTGCTTGGACTGCTCCAACCCGGCCTCACGGCCCCACCTCTGGCGGGAGCGAGCCTAATGCTGGTCGCGGGCGCCTCCTGGGGGGTCTACTCGCTTCGCGGCCGGGGCGTCGGCGATCCGATCAAGGTGACCGCAGGGAATTTTTTGCGCGCCGCATTACTGGCGTTGGTGGTGAGTCTCGTCCGGGCTCCCCTGACATCAGTCGCCCCCATGGGTGTTATCTACGCTGTTGCCTCAGGTGCCTTGGCGTCCGGTGTCGGCTATGTCATTTGGTATACCGCGATGCGCGGACTCAATGCGATCGAGGCGGCCACCGTCCAATTGAGCGTGCCGGTCCTTGCCGCTTGCGGAGGCGTGCTCTGGCTGCATGAACCGCTCACGTGGCGACTCGTCCTGGCCTCTCTGGCCATCCTGGGCGGCGTCGCCGTCGTGATGCGCACCCATCGCATGATGGCAAAAAGGCCCCAGGACCCGCCATGCGCGCAGCGTGAGTGAGGGCTATTCACAGACCTTCATGGTGTCAATGGTTCTCAATGCTCAATGCCCG
>JAYSOL010000071.1:0-3802 GCA_043723045.1 Gammaproteobacteria bacterium
TTACACCCGCAAGGGGTAGGCCGTGGTTGTAAGGGGCTGAAGCCCCAACAACACACGCACCGCCCTTCGGGCTCTCGTGCCCTTTAGGGTAAACCCAACGAAAGAAGGCCCCCCACTCCGGATGACGCCGCGTTAGGCGGGAATGTACGCGTTGGCCAAGGCCGCAAACTCACCAAGGCTTAAGGTTTCCGCCCGCCGCCCCGGATCGATCCCGAGGGACTGCATGGTGTCGGCCGATACCATGCCCTTCAGGGTATTGCGCAAGACCTTGCGCCGTTGGGCGAAGGCGGCCTTGACCACCGCGGCAAAGCGCTGCGGATCGCGCAGCGCTACCGGCGGTTGTGCGTGGGGCGTCAGTCGAACCACCGCTGAGTCGACTTTGGGTGGCGGCGTGAACGCCCCCGGCGGCACATCGAACAGGCTTTCCACCTGGCAGCGTACCTGCAGCATCACCGAGAGTCTGCCATAGTCGCGCCCGCCGGGTGGTGCGCACATACGGTCGACCACCTCTTTTTGCAGCATGAACAGCATGTCGCCGATGCAACCGACCTGGTCGAGCAGGTGGAACAGGATGGGCGTGGAGATGTTGTAGGGAAGATTGCCGATGATGCGCAGTTTTTCCCCCGCCGGGACCAGTTGGCAGAAGTCAAAATTCAGCGCATCCGCCTGATGCAAGGTGAGTTGGCCCGTGGGGCCCAGTTCCTGTTGCAGTCGTGCGGTCAGGTCCCGGTCCAGCTCCACCGCGTGCAGATGCGTGGCGCGGGCCATCAGTTCACGCGTCAGCACACCGAGGCCCGGGCCGATTTCAACGATGTGCTGGTCGGCCATGGGGTGAAACGCGTTGACGATGTGCTCGATGTAGTGACGATCGTGCAGAAAGTGCTGGCCGAAGCGTTTGCGGGCGATGTGCTGGCTCATGCGGGTGCGACTTCCGGTGTCATGGCCTCATCGCCTTAGCGGTGTGCCGTGCCAGCTGTACCGCCAGCTGCAGCGCCGCCAGCAGACTGGATGGGTCGGCCTGGCCCGTGCCCGCCAGCGCCAGCGCCGTGCCGTGGTCGACGGAGGTGCGTATAAAGGGCAACCCTAAGGTGACATTCACCGCATGGGCAAAATCGTGATGTTTGATCACCGGCAGTCCCTGGTCGTGGTACATGGCCAGCACCGCGTCCACTTTCGCAAGTTGCGCCGGTAAAAACGCGGTATCCGCCGGAACCGGTCCGAGCACGCGTCGCCCTTGCGCCTGCTGTTGCTCGATCACCGGGCCGATCACATCGATCTCTTCGCGTCCCAGGTGTCCGCCTTCTCCCGCATGCGGGTTGAGGCCGCACACGAGTATGGTCGGATCGGGGATAGCAAAGCGCGATCGCAGGTCGTGGTGCAGCACCTCCAGGATGCGCTGCAGATGCGGTCGGGTAATGTGGCGGCTGACCTGCGCCAGGGGCAGATGAATGGTGGCGAGCGCCACACGCAGGCCCGGACAGGTCAGCAGCATGACCGGCTGCTCGGCGCCGCTGCGTTGCGCGAGAAACTCCGTGTGACCGGTGAAGGGGATACCGGCGTCGTTGATGATGCCTTTGTGCACCGGTCCGGTGACCAGGGCATCGAATTCGGCCGCAAGGCACCCCGTTACCGCCCGCTCCAGTGTTTTGAGTACGTAACTTGCGTTGGCCGGGTTTAGCTGCCCGACCGTGGTCGCCTGATCGGCGGTGACCGGCGCCAGATAGGTGCGTGCCTGCTTGTCCGGGCGACCGCTCCAGAGGGCCAGGTCGAGGGGCAGGTCGAGCAGGGCCGCGCGTTGTTGCAACAGCTGCGGATCGGCGATCAGGACCACATGGCAGTCGTGCTGCTGACGGATAAGGCGCAGACACAGATCCGGCCCGATGCCCGCCGGTTCGCCCGGGGTGACCGCCACGACGGGGAGTTTAGACATACCAGGACATTACCGTACGCGTCTCGCTTGTGCGCGTCACACGGGAGACTGGCGCGCTATTCGAGATCGATGCGGTATTCAATATAGGCCTCATCGCGCAGCTGGCGCACCCATTGCGCATAACGCTCGTCGGTCTTGCGCGCATGGATCTGTTGGCGCGCATCGGCCTGGTCGCGTTCGCTGGTGACGTCGCGCTGGCGTCGCTCCAGCGCCTGAATGAGATGCAGCCCAAAGGGGGTCTGGACAGGGGCGCTGATTTCGTTGGGTTTGAGCGCGTTCATGGCTTTTTCGAATTCCGGTACGGTCTGTCCCGGGTTGACCCAGCCGAGATCGCCGCCGCTGGAGGCGGAGCCGGGATCCTCCGAGTTGGATTTGGCGAGCACTGCGAAGTCATCACCGTTCTGGATGCGCAGGCGCAGTTTGTTCAGCCGTTGCCAGGCGTCCTGCGGGGTGACAATCGCGTTCGTGCGCAGCAGTATGTGGCGTGCGTGGGTCTGTGTGATGGTGAGGGTTTTTTTCCCGCCGCGCTTATCCTGTAGCTTGAGTATATGGAAGCCACCGGGGCTGCGCAGCACATCGCTCACGTCGCCCGGCTGCATGGTTTTTAGCGCGCTCACGAACAGCGCGGGCAGCTGGCCGGTCTTTTTCCAGCCGAGTTTGCCACCTTCAAGGGCATTTTCGCCCTGGGAGTTGGCGATGGCCGCCTGATCGAAGGCGCCACCCTGACGCAGGGTCTGGAGTACGTCCTCGGCGCGCTGGCGGGTCCGCTGGATGACTTCCGGCGTGGCGGATTCCGGCAGTGAGATAAGGATGTGGGACAGTTCGTATTCGGTGCCGCCGCCGAGATTTTCGCTGTTCGCCAGGAAGTTATCCACTTCGGCGTCCGATACCGTAATGCGGTTGCCGATCTCGCGCTCGACCAGTTGTTGGATAAGAATCTGGCTGCGTATCTGTTCGCGCAACGTGTCCTGCGACACGCCATCCTGCGCCAGGGTTTTATACAGATCGGTCAGGCTCATGTGGTTTTGTTCGGCGATGTTCTGCAGAGCCGCATCCACTTTGTCCTTACCGGCCTCGATCCCCATCTGCCGTGCCATCTGCGACTGCAGGTGCTCCAGGATAGTTCTCTCAAGAACCTGTTTTTTAAGGATATTTCCGGGCGGCGCCGGGATTTTCTGAGCAGAGATACGTTTGCTGACCTCGTCCAGACGTGCGTTGAGTTCGCTTTCCGTGATCACCTCGTCATTCACCACGGCCACGATGCGATCGATGGGCTGCGCTGCCAGGATGGGCTGCGCGCACGTGAACAGGCACAACGCCGACAGCATGAATAGGCGGAGCGCAGCGGGAGATCGGCGGCGCGACGCAGGCAGCGGGTCTATGGGGAGGTCGGTATACATGGATTAGAACGATAGAGTGTGGCCAGGGGGCAGAAGTTTCCCGCGTGCGGGTGAAAAATCGACGGCTAGGATAGCACGGGACGGGGTTTTGTGCCTGCGGCCGACGCGCGCCGCCTGCCGCCCATGCGGCGCTTATTCAAAGATGAATCTCCCCGCATTCAGCGGACTCTCCGGTCGCGGCCCGAGTCTGGCCAGGCCACTCAGCTCCAGCTCGAAAAGTATCGGGTTGTCGGTTTTGCCATCGGCCAGTATCCGCTGACCCTTGGTGAGGCGGAAGGCCCAGCAGCAATTGGTGTACTCGAATCCGGTATAGGACTGCACGATGCGTTCTTCGGGCAGGGCGTAATTCCAACGCGACAGCAGCGTCCAGCGTGCCGACAGCGGCCATTGGATTGAGACATCCGCCTGCTCCTGAATGGATTTGTTGTAGCGGTAGCCGAGGTTGATGATTTTATTCCTGGCCGGGTGGTAT
>JAYSOL010000072.1:0-7568 GCA_043723045.1 Gammaproteobacteria bacterium
TTTGTTGGGTTACACCCGCAAGGGGTAGGCCGTGGTTGTAAGGGGCTGAAGCCCCAACAACACACGCACCGCCCTTCGGGCTAACCCAACCTACGACAGGAGGCCTCCCCTCGGCCGCTCAGCGACGGATACTGAAATCAGCGCAGCCTGGATCCTCGCCTATCTCTGACTTCACCTCCGTCACCTGGGCCTCCGCCGGTCCGCGCCGCAACCAGGCGGCAAACTGCGCGAGACTATCGGCATCACCACAGGCGACGGCCTCCACCTTGCCGTCCGCCATGTTGCGCACCCAGCCCGTAAGACCGAGACGCTTGGCCACCTCGCAGGCCGAGGCACGGTAAAACACCCCCTGCACCCGGCCCGCGACGATGTAATGCATACAGCGGCGCAACGTCATGTCCCTCAGGGAAGATCGACAGTGACGCGCAGGCCGGCGCGCATACTTTTTGGCGTGGTAAACACTACCTCTACTTCATACTGCGGATGCGCCTCATCGGCGCGCGTCGCCGGTTCGAATCCGACCTGCTTCACCTTGGCCGGAAGTTTCTCCCCCGCCACGGTAACACTGGCGGCCTGTCCCGCGCGGATACCGGCGATACTCTCCGCCGGCAGACGTGCGCGCGCGATATACTCGTCGGCGGCGGCGAACACCAACAGGGTCTGGGGCTTGAGCTCCGCGGCCACGCTCTGCCCCGGCTGCGCGTGGCGCTGTATCACCATGCCGTCATACGGCGCGCGGATGGCGCTGACGCGCAGCCGCCAGCGCGCCTCGTCGAGGGCCGCGCTGGCGGCCTGCTGGCTCGCCACGGCGTGCGCGTGTTTGCTTGTGGCGTTCTCAAAATCCACCGTGGACAACACCGTGCGCGCGTACAGCTCCTGCGCCTGTTTCAAATCGCGCTCGGTTCCGCGGTACTCCAATTTGCGTTGCGTCAGGAGCGCCTGCGCCTGGGTCACCGCGGCCTTGAACGGGACGTCGTCCAGGGACAGCAGGACCTGATCGCGCTTTACCCGATCACCGGCATCAACATGCACCTGCGCGATGACACCGGGGACCGGTACACTCAGCTCCACCCGTCGCGACCATTCCACCACCGCATCCGCGCTCACCGCCCAAGCGGCGGGGGCGGTGAGCGCGAGACCCAGATAACTTGCAAGCATCAGCACACGCCTCATTGCGATTTCTCCTGCGGCTTCGTTTCCATAAGATGGCGGGTGAGCAGCTGACCCGTGAGCGCATCGATCTTCGCCCAGGTCAGCGCCAGGTTGTATTCCGCCTGCGCCGCCTCCCATTGCGCCGCGGTCATCTGCGTCATGGCGTCCCCCAGGTCGGTACGCACCTCCAACTCATACAACGCGCGACTGCGGTCCAGATACAGATCGCGATAGCTGACCTTGGTCTGGGCCGCGGCCCATTCGACTTTGCGCGCTTCCGCCTCCTGCACCAGGTCCAGCACCGTTTGGCGCAAATCCAGTTCGGCCCGTGCCAGTCGCGCCTCTTGCTCGTGCAGTCGCGCCAGCCCGGCGGCGATCGCCGCGCTGTCTTCGCCGCCCTGATAGAGGGGGATACGCAGATTCAGTGTGGCGCGCAGTTCATCCCGCGAGCTGAATTCCCGCACACGCTCATACCAGGCCGCCTCGCCCTCGGCCGTCAGCACCGGGCGGCGGCGCGCGCGCTCGGCGGTGAGCACCAGCCGGGTCGCCTCGGTCTCGCGCCGCAATGCCAGCAGCGCCGGATTCCTGGCGCGCGCCTCGGCGTATAAAACCTGCACCTCGGGAATCACGCGCTCGATGCCGCTTAAGGTAGGGCGCACCAGCTCGCGCGGCAACTCCTCCGGTCGATTCAGCGCCAGGGCGAGTTGCGAGCGGCTGCTCGCCTGGAGCTTCTGGCTTAGCGTGCGCGTCACCAGCGTCTGCTGGTAACGTGTCTCCAGTTCCAGCAGGTCCACATCGGAAACCTGACCGAGCTCGTGCCGGTCGCGCCCGCGATCAAAGGCGACATAGGCGGAGGCCATGGTCTCATTGTCCGCGGCATAACGCAGGTCCGCCAGGATCACGTCGAAAAACCGCTGCATGATGTCGATGCGGCGTCGCTGGCGCGCATCGAAAAAAACCAGTTGGCGCGCCTCGATGATGGAATGCGCGCTGTCCTCCAGCGCTCGGCTGCGGCCAAAATCGTATAACCGCTTGCTGACCGTCAGGCGCGCGCGGCTGTCGCCGACCATGCCCGACTCCGCACCGCTGGACGGACGCACCGATTGCGGCGTCAGATCCAGGTAGGAACGCACACCGCTGCCCGCCCGCGCCTGTTCGAAATCCGCCTGCGCGCCCTCGACCCGTGCCTGCGCCAGCTCCAGATCGGGGTGCGGGTGATCCGCCATGGCCAGGACCTCTTCGAGGGTGAGTGGGTCGGACAGGGCATGGGCGGTCAGGGGCCAGTAGAGTACCCAGCCCAGGGCGAACCACCCGAGGCGCCGTGCCACTGACCGGTAAATTACCACAGGTGAGTGCGTAGCGGGCTTCATGGGACGGAACAACAAGACAGCAGCAACCGCCGGTGGCGGGCTACACAAGCAGCGTTAGGCACGTCGTGGTCACCGAGCGGTGTCCGGGTCATCCCCTGCATAGACATCCCTTGGACCAAGTGCCTGTTATTTTTTGGCCGCCGCCAAGCGCTCGCGCTTATAGGCGGTGAAGTTGCCTTTCTTGTAAGCACCGGTGGCGACGAATTCCCCCAGCCAGAGAAATTCCTCCATATCTTTGGTGGCACCGGTATATTTCGTCATCAGGTTGCCCTGCGGATCGAAAAACGCGAACACCGGGGTCGCCCGCACGCGGTTGTGGCCGAAGGCAAAATCCTTCTGCGTCATTTCCTTGCCGGCAAAATCCACCAGCGGCACATCGCCGTTGGTATCGACCTGGATGACGCGAAAGTATTTGCGGTAGTAATCCTGCACCGATACCTGGTTCAGTACCGTGGACATCATCTTCTCGCACCAGGGACAATCCGCGGTTTCGAACATCACCAGGATGCCGATCTTCTGTTCCGCGCGCGCTGACTTCGCTTCGTCCTGCAGATTACCGAAATTCTGGTCGAAGAAAAATTTGTTGGGATCGCGTGTCTCCGACGCATGAGCCGCCACGGCCACCAGCATAAAACCCAGGAGCATCCAGCCTGACCATTTCGCTAACCGCATATCCTTACATCTCCTTGCTGCTGGGCTTTTTTCCTTGGCTCACGTCAGCCGGGGTCGCGCGCGCCTTGGCCATAAACTGCTCGACTTGCTCCTGGCTGACGGCGCCGGCCTGGTAGGCGAGCAGCTTGCCCTTGGGCGAATAAATATAAAAAGTGGGTGTGCCCATGAACGGCCCGCCACCAAATTGCTGTATCTGTGGTAACTCGGCCAGTAGATTGGTGAAGTCCAGCCCATGCTCCTTGATGAATCCGAGGGCCTGTTGCTTTCCGGCCTTGCCGTCGATGCTGATGCCGAGCACGATGGCATCCTTGTTCTTGTGGGCGGCGTGGAAGAAGGACATCTGATGGATTTCCTGTTTACAAATGGTGCAACTGGACTCCCACACGGCGACCACGGTCCACTTGCCCTGGCCGATGAATTCTTTGACGTTACGATCCCGGCCGTCCATGTCTTTAAGGGTGAAATCGACACCTGACGCACCCGCCATGAGCGGTAACCAGAGCAGCGACCCGATAATCCATTTTGCCAACGTTGACATCCGCACCTCCTGCTATGAACTCGCGCCAGACCCCACCAAATAGACGTCCGCGGGAGGAAAATTAGTCCCCGCCGGAACACAGAAACCGGGCGGCGCCTGCTATATAATCACCGCACCACGCCATTTCGGCAACCCACACCCTGGAACCTCCCATGACCACCCGCAACGAAAAAGACAGCCTAGGCGAATTCCCGGTACCGAAAGAGGCCTGGTATGGCATACAGACCGCGCGCGCAGTGAAAAATTTCCCCATCTCCGGGCGCCGTCCCGACCGGGACTTCATTATCGCCCACGTGCGCATCAAACGCGCCGCCGCCAGCGCCAACCAGGCCGCCGGCTGGCTGGAGGAAAAACACGCCCACGCCATCATCCAGGCGGCGGATATCATTATAGATGGCCAATATCACGATGAATTCGTGGTGGACCGGTTCCAGGCGGGCGCCGGCACCAGCCACAACATGAATACCAACGAAGTTATCGCCAATCTGGCGAACGTGGCCCTGGGCGGTAAACGTGGCGTCTATACCCCCCTCAACCCCAACGATCACGTGAACATGGGGCAAAGCACCAACGACACCATCCCCACGGCCATCCGCCTGGCGGCCCTGGCGAAATTGCCCCGCCTGCTGCTGGCGGTGGAGGCCATGGCGACGGAATACGCCCGCATCGGCCAACGGGAAGCGAACACCATCAAGAGCGGTCGCACCCATCTGCAGGACGCCGTACCCACCACCCTGGGGCGCGAATTCCAGGCCTATGCCTGGACCTTGCGCCGCTGTGCCCAGCAACTGGCGGGCACGCGCCCCCTCCTGTGTGATATCGGTCTCGGCGGATCGGCCGCAGGCACCGGGCTCAACACCAGCCCCGGTTATATCCCGCGCGTGGCCGAGGAGCTGGCGCGTCTCACGGGCGAGGCGATCCGCCCGGCAGCGGACCTGAGCGCGCAGATGCAGTCCATGACCGACCTGCTGCAACTGTCCAACGCCATCCGTGCACTCACCCTGGAGGTCACCCGCATCAGCAACGACATGCGCCTGCTGGCCTCCGGGCCGCGCACTGGCTTTGCCGAGATCCTCCTGCCGGCAGTGCAACCCGGCTCCAGCATCATGCCGGGCAAGATCAATCCGGTGATGTTCGAGATGTTGAATCAGGTGTGTTATCAGGTGCTCGGCCAGGATGCCGCCATCGGCTTCATGACCCAGGCGGGACAGCTGGAGTTGAACGTCATGATGCCAGCCCTGGGCTCGGCGCTGTTCGATGCCATGGACTGGCTGACCCGCGCCCTCCACGCCACCACCCGACAGAATCTCGAGGGCCTGACCGTGGATCGCGCCCGTTGCCGTGACTACGCCCACGCCAGCGTAGGCCTCGCGACCCTGCTCAATACCGCCATTGGTTACGCGGCGGCGGCGGAAGTGGCCAAGGAATCCCAGCATAGCGGTCGGCCGGTGCGCGACATCGTGGCGGAACGCGGCCTCATGACCGCCGCGGCCTTCGAGCAGTTGGTGGAACAGGCGGCCATCGAAGGCAACATTACTGATCCGACCGCTAAATAGTGCGTAGTGCTTTTCTCCCTCTCCCTTTGGGAGAGGGCCGGGGTGAGGGGCGGTAGCGTCAAAACCGCCCTCATCCTGTCCTTCTCCCGGAGGGAGAAGGGACCTCATAGACGCAGCGTGCACTATTTGCTGTTCTCCTCAGTAAGTAACCTATCCACTCCGGAGCCGACCATGGAGACACTCGATACCATCCGCCAACGCGCCTCGACCCGCGCCTTCCTCGACCAACCCGTCGAGCGCGCGCTCATCGAGACATTACTGGAAGCGGCGCGCTGGGCGCCCTCTGGTGTGAATACCCAGCCGTGGCAGGTGGCGGTGGTCACGGGCCAGACCAAGGAAAAACTCAGCCAGGCGCTGGCGACGGCCCGCGCCACCGATACACCGGACAATCCGGACTATAGACACCTTCACCCAGTGGCATGACTGATCAGCGCGCAGCAGACATTGCCCGTCGCCACGCTCCCTATCGCGGACGCTTCGCCCCCTCGCCCACCGGCCCACTGCACTTCGGCTCCCTGGTGGCGGCGGTGGGCAGCTACCTCCAGGCGCGGGCGAACCACGGCGCGTGGCTGGTGCGCATGGAGGATCTCGACCCACCGCGGGAAATCCCCGGCGCGGCGGATGACATCCTGCGCACGCTGGAGCGCTTCGGCCTGCAGTGGGACGAGTCGGTCGTCTATCAAAGCCAGCGGTACGCGGCCTACGCCGCCGCCCTCGAGGCGCTGCGACGCCGCGCGGCCATCTACCCCTGCGGCTGCAGCCGGCGTGAGATCACAGACTCCAGTATCACGGGTATCGATGGCCCCCTTTATCCCGGCACCTGCCGTGATGGCCTGCCCGCGGATCGCGCGGCGCGCGCCTGGCGTGTGCGCACGGACAGCACGCTCATCATCTTTGACGATGTGGTGCAGGGCATAATCGAAAGCCGGCTCGCCCACGACACCGGTGACTTCGTGGTAAAACGCGCGGATGGTTTTTACGCCTATCAGCTGGCGGTGGTGGTGGACGATGCCGCCCAGGGCATCACCGAAGTGGTGCGCGGGTGCGACCTGCTGGATTCCAGCGCGCGCCAGATTCATCTGCAGCAGCTGCTGTCACTGCCGACACCGACGTACCTGCATCTGCCCGTGGCGGTCAACGCGCACGGCGAGAAACTCAGCAAACAAACCTTTGCCGCACGCCTCGACCTGCAGCGGCCGGTGACAGCGCTGCACGCGGCGCTGGAATTTCTTGGGCAACAACCACCACGGGAGCTGCGCGCAGACACGTTGGATACGCTTTGGGATTGGGCCAGGACACACTGGCAACCGCGGGATATTCCGCGCTTGCCTACCATTCCTCTCTCTGATTAGTTCGTAGGGTGGGCATTGCCCACCAGCGGAAGCCTATCGACGCCCCGTGTGGTGGGCGATGCCCACCCTACCAACCCGCGACCCGGTTCGCCCGCCTGCCGCAGACGCGGCAGTCTGTGGTATTTTACGTCCAGTGCTTTGTCCGCCGATCATCTGCCGGGCCACCGTCCTCCGGACGCACCGCAGGCCCATCGAGAAAGCGATAAAATAAGGAGAGCCACCCGTGTCCAGCGAAAAAGTCTACGAGATCACCGCCGAATGGGCGAAACGCGCCCATATCGGCGAAAAGAAATATCGCGAGATGTACGCGCGCTCAGTGGCCGATCCCGATGGATTCTGGGGCGAACAGGCCAAGGCCTTCCTCACGTGGTCCAAGCCCTGGAGCAAAGTGCTGGAATGGGATTTCAGTAAAGGCCTGATACGCTGGTTCGAGGGCGGCAAACTCAACGCCTGTGTCAACTGCCTCGACCGCCATCTGGAGAAACGCGGCGACCAGACCGCCATTATCTGGGAAGGCGACGATCCCAAGAAAGATAAAAAAATCACCTACCGCGAACTGCACGCCGAGGTCAGCCGCTGCGCCAACGTACTGAAAAGCCGCGGCGTGAAAAAAGGCGACCGGGTGTGCATCTACATGCCCATGATCCCGGAGGCGACCGTGGCCATGCTGGCGTGCGCGCGCATCGGCGCGGTACATTCCGTGGTGTTCGGCGGCTTCTCGCCGGAATCCCTGAAGGACCGCATCCTCGACTCCGACTGCCGCGTGGTCATCACCAGCGATGAAGGTCTGCGCGGCGGCAAGCCGGTTCCCCTCAAGGCCAACACCGACACCGCCCTCAGCGCCTGCCCCAATGTGCACACGGTGCTGGTGGTGCGACACACCGGCGGCAAGACCGGCTGGAAGGATGGGCGCGACATCTGGTATCAC
>JAYSOL010000073.1:0-3648 GCA_043723045.1 Gammaproteobacteria bacterium
TGGTTGGGGGGTTGCGCACACCAGATCAATATCACGCCGCCGCTTAACAATATCGAGGCGGAGGCCGCGGGCAAGGTCAACAAGAAGGTCGGCTATTTCATCTCCGCGGAGGACATGGCCAAAGAGGTGACCACCCCCGGGGGCGGCGGCGACAAGGTGAAATACTTCCCTTATAAAGAACTGGAGCCGGCGCTGAAGAAAACCCTGGAGTCGGTGTTCGACAGCGCCGTGGCCGTTCCCTCCGCGCAGGACAAGGCCTTCATGGCGGCGAATAACATCAGTTATGTCTTCGTCCCGACCATCGAAACGAATTCATCCTCGGACAGCGCCTTTACCTGGCCGCCGACGCATTTCGAAGTCAGCATCCAGGCCAAGGCTTACAAAAACGACGGCAGCATGGCCTGGCAAAGCAGGTCCGTTAAAGGGGTCGGCGACGCCTCGTTCAGCGAGTTCAAGCATGATTTCTCTCTGTCGGCGCGGCGTGCCTCCCTGGATGCCATGAACAAGCTGAGGGCTGAGTTGAAGGCCACCCAGGCGCTTAAATAATGCGGCACTATCGCAGGCTAGGGACAGTGCTGGTGGTGCTGGCGGCGGGGTGGCTGGCGGGTTGTGCCGCTAACCCCTACCAGTACCGGGAGGCGTCCTATGCGGCACCCGCCGCACCCGGCCCGAACCAGACCTTGGTCTATGTGTTGCGGGAAAATAGCTTCATCGGTGGCGGTCGCAAGTTCGCCATCGTGGCGGACGACACGGTGATGGCGGTGTTGACGCCGGGCACCTATGGATATTTCACGCTGCCCAGCGAGCAGCACCAGATCGTCGCACTGATGTCCCGCAGTCCGCTGATGAACTTCCCCCTGGATGGCCGGCCAGGGTCCACGGTCTACCTGTACTGTCGGGTGGGTTATACCAGCGGCATATTTATGGAGGAGATCAAAGAGGCCCAGGCCCGGGAATTGATGGGCGAGTTCCGCTACACGGTCATCGATAACCCCGGTCAGAAGGCGCATCGGGATTTCCGGGTATATTATAAAGAGCTTTACGCGCCGAAAAAGTAAGGCTGCTAACGGACGTCTGATGGGTCGGCGCCTCTATCAACAGGGGCGCCGGCCTTTTTTTGTCCGGTTTGGGGCCAGCGGGCGGCCATTGCCGTCGTTCGCTAACCCCCTAATACTCCTGTATATTCTGCACACGATTTGGGGCTAGGTCTCTGACCCGCAGATGTGAAATAATCGCGAGGTTTCCAGGGGCACAAGGCGCACGGATGCGCGCTCGCGCGATCACTTATTCAGGGCAGCAAAACGCAGGAGTACACGATGGATATCAACAAAGGCAAAGCACTCACCGCGGCATTAGGTCAGATCGAAAAGCAGTTCGGCAAGGGTTCGGTCATGCGCCTCGGCGATGGCATGGCCACGGCCAATATCCAGGTCATCCCCACGGGCTCCCTGACCCTGGATCTGGCCCTGGGCATCGGCGGTCTGCCGCGCGGGCGGGTGGTTGAAATCTACGGTCCCGAGTCGTCCGGCAAGACCACGCTCACCCTGCAGGTGATCGCCGAGGCGCAGAAGCTCGGTGGCACCGCGGCCTTTATCGACGCGGAACACGCCCTCGACCCGGGCTACGCCAAGAAGCTCGGCGTGAACATCGACGACCTCCTGGTCTCGCAGCCGGATTCCGGCGAGCAGGCCCTGGAGATCACCGACATGCTGGTGCGTTCCGGCGCGGTGGATGTGGTGGTCATCGACTCGGTGGCGGCCTTGACGCCGAAGGCGGAAATCGAAGGCGAGATGGGCGATTCCCACATGGGCCTGCAGGCGCGCCTCATGTCCCAGGCGCTGCGCAAACTCACCGGCAACATCAAGCGCTCCAACACCATGGTGATCTTCATCAACCAGATCCGCATGAAGATCGGCGTGATGTTCGGCAACCCGGAGACCACCACCGGCGGCAACGCCCTCAAGTTCTACGCCTCCGTGCGCCTCGACATCCGCCGCATCGGCGCCATCAAGAAGGGCGACGAGGTCATCGGCAGTCAGACGCGCGTCAAGGTGGTGAAGAACAAGGTGGCGCCGCCGTTCAGGCAGTGTGAATTCGACATCCTGTATGGCGAAGGCATTTCCAAGGAGGGCGAGCTGATTGAGCTCGGCGTCGAGCGCGACATCATCGAAAAATCCGGTGCCTGGTACAGCTACAACAAGGAGCGCATCGGTCAGGGTAAGGACAACGTGCGCCAGTTCCTCAAGGACAATCCCAATATCGCCGCGGATATCGAGTCGCGCATCCGCGCGGCGGCCATGCCGGTGGTTGCCAAGGTGAGCGAGGACGACGAAGCCATGCCTGAGGAAACCGAGGCCTGACGCAGGACATACCAAGCGCCGCCGCCGAGCTGCAGGATGCGCGGCGCGCGGCCATGGACATGTTAAGCCGGCGCGAACACAGCGTCGCGGAGTTGCAGGAAAAGTTGCGGCGCTTGGGACATACGCAGGCGGCGGCGCAGCAGGCCGTGGCCCGGTTGCAGCAGGACGGCCTCGTGTCCGACGCACGCTACGCCGAAATGCTGTTGTCTGCCCGTCGTTCCCGTGGTGTCGGGCCGCTGCGCATCCGCCAGGAGCTGCTGGAGAAGGGTGTGGCGGAGGAGTTGGTTAACCAGTGGCTGGATGTGTCCGGCCGCGAATGGATAGAACAGATACGCCGTGTCAAACAAAAGAAATTCGGCGATGCCTTGCCGGCCAACTATGCGGAGCGCGCGCGTCAGGCGCGTTTTCTGCAATACCGTGGTTTCACCCTCGACCAGATTCAGCGTGTCTTGAATGCCGACGACGCCGATTAATCCAGCACCCCCCATGAAAAGCTCAGAACTGCGCGACCGTTTCCTGAAATTCTTTGAACGCCAGGGACACACCATCGTGGCGTCCAGCCCGCTGGTGCCGGGCAACGATGCCACCCTGTTGTTCACCAACGCCGGCATGGTGCAGTTCAAGGATGTATTTCTCGGTGTCGAAAAGCGTCCCTACGTGCGCGCCGCCAGCAGTCAGCGCTGCGTGCGTGCCGGCGGCAAGCACAACGACCTGGAAAACGTCGGCTATACCGCGCGCCACCACACCTTCTTCGAAATGCTGGGCAACTTCAGCTTCGGCGATTATTTCAAGCGCGAGGCCATCCAGTTTGCCTGGGACTTCCTGACTAAGGACCTCGGTCTGCCGGCGGAGTGTCTGTGGATCACGATTTATAAAGACGACGAGGACGCCGCCAACATCTGGCTCAAGGAACTTAAAGTGGACCCCACGCGTTTCACGCGTCTCGGTGACGATTCGAATTTCTGGGCCATGGGTGACGTCGGTCCCTGCGGCCCGTGCTCGGAAATCTTCTACGACCACGGCCCCGGGATCAAAGGCGGCCCGCCGGGCAGCCCGGACGAGGACGGCGACCGTTACGTGGAGATCTGGAATCTGGTGTTCATGCAGTTCAACCGCGACGCGGGTGGCAAGCTGCACCCGCTGCCGAAGCCGTCGGTGGATACCGGCATGGGGCTGGAGCGCATCAGTGCGGTGATGCAGGGCGTGCACAGCAACTATGACATCGATATCTTTCAGGATCTGATCCAGCCACTGGAGATATTTCTACCGCAAGATAAGCGCGGAACCG
>JAYSOL010000074.1:0-3164 GCA_043723045.1 Gammaproteobacteria bacterium
TCAAGGCGCTCATCCACATGGCCGAGGAAAACCAATTCGAGCCCACGCTGCTGAATGCCGTCGAGGCGCGTAACGAAGATCAGAAACATCTTTTATTCCGCAAGATCACCCAACGCTTCGGCGCGGATCTGCACGGACGCACGTTTGCCATCTGGGGCCTGGCATTCAAGCCGGGTACCGACGACATGCGCGAAGCGCCGTCCCTCGTACTGTTGCACGAGTTGATCGCCGCCGGTGCCAACGTCCGGGCCTATGACCCGGTGGCGATGGAGAGCGCGCGGCGCGAGATGCCCGCGGAATGGATAAGCTCCGGCCGCGTGACGTTGGTGGACGAACAATACCAGGCGCTTGACGGCGTCGACGCCATGGTGCTGGTCACCGAATGGAAACCCTTCCGGCATCCGGACTTTGACCGCATCAAGTCCGTGATGAAAACACCGATCGTCTTCGACGGCCGCAACCAGTATGATCGCAATGTTCTGCACCAGTCCGGGTTTGAGTATGCCGGGATAGGGCGTTGAGAAATAACTTAAACACAAGAAATAGTGAGAGGAAGATATGAATAGAATAACCAAGGCCGTTTTTCCGGTGGCCGGTATGGGCACGCGCTTCCTGCCGGTGACCAAGGCGAGTCCGAAGGAAATGCTGCCCATCGTCGACAAACCGTTAATACAATATGCCGTGGAAGAGGCGGTCGCAGCTGGTATCACCGATATGATTTTCATCACCGGCCGAAACAAGCGAGCCATCGAGGACCACTTCGACAAGGCCTACGAACTCGAGACCGAACTGCACGCCCGCGGACGCGAGAAACTCCTGGCGATACTGCACAATATACTGCCGTCCAACGTCAACTGCATTTATCTGCGCCAGTCCGAGGCGCTGGGTCTGGGGCATGCGGTATTGTGCGCCCGGCCGGTGGTGGGTAACGATCCGTTCGCGGTTATTCTCGCCGACGACCTGATCAGCTCCGAGGTGCCGGCGATGAAACAGATGACGGATCTTTATCGGCACTACAATAATTCGCTGATCGGGGTACAACAGGTGGCAAAGGAAGAAACCTCACGCTATGGCATCGTCAAGGTGCGTGCCTGGGAGCAGGGTATCTATAAAATGGATGGCATGGTCGAAAAACCCAAACCCGAGGATGCGCCCTCCAACCTCGGGGTCGTCGGTCGCTATATTCTGACGCCACGCATATTCGAGCATCTGGAGAAAGTTCAGACGGGTGCGGGTGGCGAGATACAGCTCACCGATGGCATTGCCAGTCTGCTCACGAAAGAGCAGGTGCTGGCCTATGAATTTTCCGGCAAGCGCTATGATTGCGGCGACAAGCTCGGTTATCTTCAGGCGACGGTGGAGTATGCCCTGCGGCACCCGGAGCTTTCGGGTAAATTCCGCGAATATCTGCAGGCGCTGGAATATTGAGTTGTTGCCGTGAGCGTGCAGACGGAGTGCGGCGGCTTGCCGCCGCTATACCCGGCAGGGGCAGGCTCCCGCACTGCCATTGTGGCAATCTCACCGAGGCACCGATATACTGGGCACGCAAAATAAGGGGACTGGTTATTAATGCAGGCCCTGGGGTTAGAATAAATACGGAGCCTATCCTAAATGCGCAATAAATTGATGATAGTGATGGTCAACACCGACCCCTCCAATGGCGCCGAACTGGGCGCGCCCTTTTTTCAGGCCACCGTGGCGGCGGCGATGGAGTATGAGGTTGAAGTGATATTGACCGCCCGTGCCGGTGAACTGGCGATCAAGGGTGTCGCCGACAAACTGCACGTGCAGGAAGGCAGTCCGAAGAGTGTGTACGATTTCATCAAGGATGCGCATGAAGCGGGGGTACGTTTCAAGGTTTGCACCCCGACCCTGGAATTGTGGGGCAAGGATCTGATACCCGAGATCGAGGAAACCGTCGGTGGCGCCTATGTCATCAGCGAAGCCATGGATGAAAACACCGTCACCTTCACCTACTGACGTCTTAGGGATAGCACTGGTTTGGAACCTGTTACCGCGCAGCAGGCCTGGAAGGTCCTCGAGCAAGCCGACTGCCTGTACAGTGCACAGCAGATCGAAGCCGCTTTGGAGGTGATGGCACACGCCATCACCCAGCGGCTCGCCGACCGTGATCCGCTGGTGGTGTGCCTCATGAACGGGGGGCTGGTGCCGTTTGGTACCCTGCTGCCCAAGCTGCCATTCCCCTTGCAGGTCGACTACATACATGCCACGCGCTATGGCAACCGTCTGCATGGCGCCGACCTTAGGTGGATGGCCGGACCGTTTGTGGCCTCGCAGGGGCGCACCATTTTACTGGTCGACGATATACTCGACGAAGGTGCGACCCTGGCGGCGATTCAGGAATACTATCTCAAACAAGGGGCGCGTGAGGTTTTCAAGGCAGTCATGGTCAAAAAGGAGCGTCCGCGTTCCCTGAGTATCGATGCGGAATTTATCGGACTCATGGTCCCGGATCGCTATGTCTTCGGATACGGCATGGACTACAAAGGGTATTTGCGTAATGCACCCGGTATTTATGCCGTTGCCGACTAATCGCATCAGTCACAGTGAATAGCCAGCATGACACTTATAGCCATCATCGGCGGCAGCGGACTCACTAATCTCAAGAATCTGGAAATCACCCGGCGCGAGGTCATGCGCACGCCCTTCGGCGAGCCGTCGACGCCGCTGGTGTTCGGGCGCCTGGGTGGACAGGAGGCGGTGTTTCTGGCGCGTCATGGCCATGGTCACACCATCCCACCGCACGCGGTTAATTACCGTGCCAACATCTGGGCGCTGAAGGAAGCCGGCGCCACGCACGTGATCGCGGTGAACGCGGTGGGTGGCATTACTGCCGCGTTGCTGCCCGGCAGCCTGATATTCCCCGACCAGATTATCGATTACACCTATGGACGCAGCCACACCTATTTCGGCAACGAACAAAAATCCGTCACCCATATCGACTTTACTTTTCCGTATTGTGAAGAGCTGCGCCAGTTTCTGATCCGCGCGGCGCATGCCGCCAGGATCGGCGTGGCGGATCGCGGTACCTATGCCGCCACACAAGGGCCGCGCTTCGAGAGTATTGCGGAGATCAAACGTCTGGAGAAGGATGGCGCGGACATCGTCGGCATGACCGGCATGCCCGAGACCTGTCTCGCGCG
>JAYSOL010000075.1:0-2324 GCA_043723045.1 Gammaproteobacteria bacterium
GTCTGGTTTGTGGAAACATGTCCATGACCCCGGCATGGGTCAGTCGATCGGTGCGCAGGGCGCACCCTACGTGGTTAGACGTGAATATTAGGTCTGTGCCAGGACACACCAGGTCGGGGTCATGCCCGGTCAAAAACCGCCATGGCCTCCACGTGACTGGTTTGTGGAAACATATCCATGACCCCGGCGTGGGTCAGGCGATAACCCTTGTCGTGCACCAACACCTGCGCGTCCCGCGCCAGGGTGGCTGGGTTGCAGGAAACATAAACGATGCGCGCCGGCAAGTGGTCCGGCGAGAGACGTCTGATGGGTTCGGCGGCGCCGGTGCGGGGTGGATCCAGCAGCCATTGGTCGAAGTGCGCGTCACCCCAAGGGTCCGGGCCGGTCTCAGCAAACAGATTCGCGGCGATAAATTCCACATTGCCGATGGCGTTACGCACGGCATTCAGGCGGGCCTTGTCGATAAGGCGCGCATCCCCTTCGATGCCCATCACCCGTGCCGCATGGCGCGCCAGGGGTAGGGAAAAATTTCCCAATCCACAGAACAGATCCAGCACGCTGTCCGTCGGTTGCGGGTCGAGCAGGGTCAGCGCCTGGCGCACCATGCGGCGATTGAGATCGGCGTTCACCTGGATAAAATCCGTGACGGCAAATTCAAACTCCACACCCTCGTCCGGCAGGCGATACACCAGGGCCTCGGGTTGTTCCGGCCACAAGGGAGTGACGCTATCCGGGCCCCCGGACTGCAACCACATCTGTATGCCGTGCTGCTGACCGAAGGTCGTCAACGCGGCCAGGTCCTCCGGTGTCAGCGGCACCAGGTGGCGAAACACCAGGGCGGTGGCGTTGTCCCCCACCGCCACCTCGATCTGCGGCAGGCGGTCGGGGCAGGAGAGGCCTTCGATCAGCGTCTTCAGGTCCGGCAGCCGTTGCGCCACGCTTACATCCAGCACCTCACAAAATGACAAGGGCGTGATAAAAGCGCTGCGCTTCTCGCGGAAGCCCACCAGCACCCCGCCTTTTTTTTCCACTAATTTAACGCCCAGGCGCGCGCGGCGGCGGTAACCCCAGGGCTGTCCTTCGAGGGGCGCCAGCCACACCTCCGGTTGCACCTTGCCGATACGCTCCAGGGCGTCGTGCAACACCCGCTGTTTCGCCGGTAGCTGAGCGGCGGGCCGCAGATGTTGCAGACTGCAGCCGCCACACACGCCGTAGTGCGCGCAACGTGGCGTGACCCGATCCGGCGAGGCGCGCAACACCTCGACCACGCGACCGGTGTCGTGGGTTTTCTTTTTGTTGTGATAACGGAACACCACGGTCTCCCCCGGCAGGGCTCCGTCGATGAACACCGCTTTGCCGTTGATGTGCGCCACACCGTGGCCTTCGTAATCGATGGATTCCACCTGCGCCTCGGCCAGGTCGCCGCGCGGTAGGCTGGCGGATGGGGTCGCGGGAGACTTGTCGGAAACGATGGTCATGGTCAGTGTCGAACTAAGAAAGAGATTTCGCGCTGGGCGAATAACGCGCGCTTCACTGCCACGCCGCCAGAAACGCCTGCAGGTGCGGCTTGGTTTCCTGCGCCAGCAACGCACGCACCCGCGCCACCTCCGCCTCCCAGGCGCTGTGGGTAAGATGGCCGCGGATCAACTCAAACCGCAGGTAGATGAGATAGGTGTTGAGCACATCGGTCTCGCAGTAGTCGCGGATGCCGGCGATGTTGCCACTCAGGTACTGATCCCACACCTCCGAACCGTGCATGCCCAACTTGCCCGGCAGGCCCAGCATCTGGGCGATCTCATCCAACGGCGCATTAGCGCGCGGCTGATAGCCCGCCAGCACGTCCATGAGGTCCGTATGGCGCGCATGGTAACGGCTGATGTAGTTGTTCCATTTGAAATCGCGGTCGTCCTCGCCGGTATCCCAGTAACGCGGTGCGGCGATGCCGTGTTTCAGCGCGCGGTAGTGCAGCACCGGCAGATCGAAGCCGCCGCCGTTCCAGGACACCAGGGTCGGGGTGAATTTGTCGATGCCGTCGAAGAAGCGCCGGATGAGTTCCGCCTCATCCGAGTCCGGCTCCCCCAGGGACCAGACGCGCAGGCTGTCGTTATGGCGCAGCACCGCGGAGATTGCCACCACGCGATGCAGATGATGGCGCAGGAACTCCGAGTCGCCGGTCTGTTCGCGGCGTTTGTGAAACATGATCTTGGCGATGTCCGCATCGCTTAAGCCGTCGAGGTCGTACAGCCGTCGGCCGGTGTCGAGGTCGGGGATGGTTTCAATATCAAACACCAGTACATTCATGTCGATTTATTCACTCGTATCGC
>JAYSOL010000076.1:0-3534 GCA_043723045.1 Gammaproteobacteria bacterium
TCCACCTCAGTGCCTGGAAGCAGGCCGGCCTGCTCACAGACTTCGGCGGGAACGGTGACCCGGCCCTTGCGGGTGATGCGCATGGCGTGTCCTCGTGGATTTTTTCGATAGTAAGGCCTGCTCATCCCGGACACAAGCGACGACCAATATCAAACCTTATGCACACCGGCTAAGCCTGCTCGCGCGTCGCATTGAAGGTAACCTCTGGCCACCGCTCCATGGTCAACTGCAGGTTCACCCGCGACGGCGCGAGATAGGCCAGCTCGCCGGCGCCGTCCCGCGCTAAATTGTCGCGCAGTTTTTTCTCGAAGTCGTTCAGCATCTTCTCGTCGTGACACACAATCCAGCGCGCCGTCTGCACCTGCACCGGCTCGAACACCGCGTCCACGCCGTATTCGTTCTGCAGGCGGCTCGCCACCACGTCGAACTGCAGGGTGCCCACCGCGCCCAATATCAACTCGTTGGAGTTGAGCGGGCGGAACAGCTGGGTGGCGCCTTCTTCCGTCAATTGCGCCAGGCCCTTTTGCAGCGCCTTCATCTTCATCGGGTTCTTGATCTGGGTGCGGCGGAAGATTTCCGGGGCGAAGTTGGGAATACCACTGAATTTGAGCGCTTCCTTCTGGGTGAAGGTGTCGCCGATGCGCATGGTGCCGTGGTTGTGCAGCCCCAGGATGTCGCCGGCATAGGCCTCATCCACGGCCACCCGCTCCTGCGCCATGAAGGTAATGGCGTTGGCGACGGTGACCTCGCGCCCGAGGCGTACATGGAAGAGCTTCATGCCCGGCGTGTACTTACCCGAACACATGCGCACGAAGGCGATGCGGTCGCGGTGGTTGGGGTCCATGTTCGCCTGGATCTTGAAGACGAAACCGCTGAAGGCCTCTTCCTCCGCCTGCACCAGGCGCCCGCCGTCGCGTGGCTGCGGTCCCGGCGCCACCTCGACAAAGCTGTCCAGCAACTCCTGTACACCGAAGTTGTTCACCGCGGAGCCGAAGAATACCGGCGTCTGTTTGCCGGCGAGATAGGCTGCCAGGTCGAAGGCATGGCTGGCGCCGCGTACCAGCTCCACTTCCGCGCGGAACTCCTGGGCCTGGTCCCCCAGCACCTCGTCCAGACGCGGGTTGTTGAGGCCTTTGATCACCTCACCCACATTGATCTTGCCGCCATGGGTCGGCGAGTACAGATGCACGGACTCGGTGTGCAGGTGGTAGATGCCCTTGAAGCGCTTGCCCATGCCGATGGGCCAGGTCACCGGTGCGCATTGGATGCTCAGCACCTTTTCCACTTCGTCCAGCACCTCCATGGGATCACGCCCCTCACGGTCCATCTTGTTGATGAAGGTGGTGATGGGGGTGGTGCGCAGCCGGCAGACCTCCATGAGCTTGATGGTGCGGTCTTCCACGCCCTTGGCGATATCGATCACCATGAGGGCCGAATCCACGGCGGTGAGGGTGCGATAGGTGTCTTCGGAAAAATCCTCGTGCCCCGGGGTGTCGAGCAGGTTGACGATGCGGTCTTTGTAGGGGAACTGCATCACCGACGACGTCACGGAAATACCGCGCTGCTTTTCCATCTCCATCCAGTCGGAGGTGGCGTGGCGCGCCGCCTTACGGCCCTTGACGCTGCCGGCGAGCTGGATGGCGCCGCCGAATAGCAGGAGCTTTTCGGTTAATGTGGTTTTGCCCGCATCCGGGTGGGAAATAATGGCGAAGGTGCGACGACGGGCGACCTCGCGGGTGATCTCGACGGACATGGTTTAACCTGGCGCGACGTGAAAACCGGGGAGAATAGCGTGATTCACTGCGCCGTTCCACTGCGAATTACCGACCCGCTCTGCTCCTATGGTCGCCATCGGGTATACTCTGTGCACCAAAAAATTTGCCTTGGGCTGGAGATCACCATGGGTTACTTTTCACGTTGGACGCTCGCCGCGGTAAGTATTGTACTGTTGTCGTGTTCCAAAGCTGAAGCCCCAGCCATCGCGGTGGATTACCCGCTTAAGCAGCTTACCGACCGGGTTTACGTTATCCACGGTCCGAACGAGGAACCGAGTAAGAAAAACCAGGGGTTCATGAATAACCCGGCGTTCGTTCTCACCAGCAAGGGCGTGGTGGTCATTGATCCCGGCTCCAGTCTGCAGGTTGGGAATATGCTCCTGGACAAGATCGCCAAGACGACCCCGTCGCCGGTCATCGCCGTCTTTAATACTCACATCCATGGCGACCACTGGCTCGGTAACCAGGCCATCCTCGCGGCCTACCCCAACGCGGTGATTTATGCCCACCCGAATATGATGGCCAAGGCCCAGGGGGCGGGCGAGGCCTGGCTGAAAACCATGCTGACCCTGACCGCGGGCGCCACCCTGGGCACCCGCCTCGAGCTTCCCAGCACGGCCCTTGAGAACAACGACACCCTGCGCCTGGGCGATCGCCATTTCCGGGTTTACCACACGGGTAAGGCCCATACCGATGGCGACCTGATGGTGGAGGTGGTGGAGGAAAAACTCATGTTCCTCGGCGATATCGTGGTCGCTGAACGTGCCGGGCGGCTGGACGATGGTGACTTCAAGGGCAACATCGACGCCATCGACCTGGCACTGAAATCCAAGGCGGTGCATTTTGTCCCCGGTCACGGTCCAAGTGGTGGGCGCGAAATCCCGACGGCGTACCGGGCGTTTCTCTCCACGCTGTATGGCTCGGTGAAGAAGTATTACGCCCAGGGCCTGAGCGATTTCGATATGAAGGACAAGGTCAACAAAGACCTGGCGGCCTACCAGCAATGGGTCATGTTCGACGCGGGCCTGGGACGCCTGGTCAGCCTGGCGTATCTGCAGGCGGAGGCCGAGTCGTTCTGACCCCTGCCACGTATGCTCAAACTCTATCCTGAGATCAAAGCGAATCGCGTTCACACCCTCTCCGTGGGCGGTGGGCACCAGATTTATGTCGAGGAGTCCGGCAATGAACGGGGCGTGCCGGTGCTGTTCGTGCACGGCGGTCCGGGCGCCGGTTGTGACGAAAAACACCGGCGTTTTTTCGATCCAACGCTCTATCGCATAATTCTGTTCGATCAGCGCGGGGCGGGGCGTTCGCGGCCCCATGCGGCACTGGACGACAACACCACACAGGACCTGGTGGCGGACATGGAGACTATACGCCTGTTCTTCGGCGTTGATCGCTGGGTACTGTTCGGCGGTTCCTGGGGATCGACGCTGAGTTTGGTGTACGCCGAAACCTATCCGGAGCGCGTGCTTGGGCTGATCGTGCGTGGCATTTTTCTCATGCGCCCGCAGGAGATCCGCTGGTTCTATCAGGACGGTGCGAACCACGTGTTTCCGGATTACTGGCAGGATTTCGTCGCGCCCATTCCGGAACACGAGCGCCACGATCTGGTTCAGGCGCACTACCGCCACCTCACGGGCAGCGACGAAATCGCACGCATGGCCTCGGCCAAGGCCTGGTCCGTGTGGGAGGGGCGCACCGCCACGCTTACGCCCAACCATTCCGTCATCGATTTTTTCAGCAACCCACACCTGGC
>JAYSOL010000077.1:0-6246 GCA_043723045.1 Gammaproteobacteria bacterium
TTCACCGCCAAGGTGCGCGCGGACGTCCTGGCGACGACGGACTACGTCAAGCAAAACCTGCAGAACAAGGAAATCCAGTTCGTCGATACGCGCACCGCGAAAGAGAACTCGGGCGACGACATCCGCGCGCTGCGCGGCGGACATATCGCGGCCGCCAACCATGTCAACATCCCTTATGAGACGGCGTGGAAGGATCCCGAGGCGGCGAAAAAGCTGGCCGAGAAGACGGTGAAAGACCGCGAGGGCATGGCCTTGAAGGACACGGCGGCGCTCAAGGAACTGTACAAGGGTGTGGACCCCAAGAAGGAAGTGGTGGCCTACTGCCAGACCGGCACGCGCTCCACCCAGACCTACGCCGTGCTGCGGGAGGCGGGGTATCAGAAGGTCCGCAACTACGATGATTCGTGGATCGTCTGGGGCTCGGACCGGGATTTGCCGGCCAAGAACGTCAGTTACTACGACTTCGTGAAGGTGAATGCGGCCATGAAGCGGCTGGAGGAGCTGGAGAAACGGGTTGACGAGATAGCGCCCAAGAAATAGTCGGGCGACGACGGTAGCGAGTTAGAACGGCACAGCTATTTCGCCCCGGCTGGCGGATGCCAGCCGGGGCATCGCCGCCGAACTGGACGGGAAGAAGGCATGGTGTGGTATGGATATCGGTGGGCGGGATGAAGATCCATCGTTTGCGCTGCACGAGGGCAAAGTGCGCCGGCTTTACAAGCCACGGAACCGGGTAGTGCGGTTATGCGAGAAATCATCCTTTAAATTTTCTTTGCGCAATATCAATTACATGCTCCCAGTACGCCAAGTACCAGTTGAAGGAGAATATTTCGCTGCACGGCGCATACTGGTACGAACACTATGATTCCGAGAATTGGATGCTTGATGGGGTGACCCCCAACACGATCCCGAACGTTCTGGCTTTCGGCGAGCAATCGCCGTCGTACTATGTAAACGTTCTTATGTTGTCGATGCGATACAAGTTTTAGGAATCCGTATCGATGGCGCCAAGAAAAACTGTTACTCACAGAACATCCAGACGTAGCGCACTGTAAAAGCCGGCGCCCAGGCCTTATGCCACGGCCGCCGGCGTGCGCACGCCGTTGGCCCACCAGATACGACAGGCCCCCTCGTCCGATACCATGCACGGCCCGATGGGTGCGCGTGGCGTGCAGGCACGGCCATACAGGATGCATTCGTTCGGGTAGATCTTGCCCAGCACTACCCGGGCGCAGTCGCAACCCGGTGGCATCTGGCCGGCGCGTTTGCGTGCATCGTTATCATAAGAAGGGAATAGCTGGCGCGCATCGTGGGCGCGTAACGTAGCCTTGAGGGCGAAGCCCGAGTCGGGAATCACGCCGACGCCGCGCCAGTTCGCGTCGGTCACGTGCATGACCTGCGCCAGTTGCCGTTTGGCCCCCGGGTTGCCGCCGGGTTTGATAAGCTCCGGATAGCAGTTGTCGAGAAAGCATCTGCCTTCGATGAGCTGGCGCAGGGTGGAGTAAAACGCCGCCAGCAGGCTTTCCGCGGAGAACCCCGCCAGCGCCGTGGGGATGTGGTGTTTGTCCACCACGAACTGCCATTCCTCCGGGCCCATGACCGTGGCGACATGGCCCGGTGCCACGAGGGCGTTGAACCCCGGCGACTCGCTGTCCAACAGCATGGCCACCGCCGGCCAGGTGAGGCGGCCGCTCAGCAGGACGAACAGATTATCCGGCACGCCTTCCGCCAGCATGGCCGCCACCGGGGCGGTGGTGGTCTCGAAGCCGGCGGCGAAAAACACCACGGCGGTGTCGGGATGGGCGCGCGCGATAGTGACGGCCTCCGTGGGGGAGGCGATGGGACGGATATCACCGCCGGCGGCGCGTGCCTGTTCCAGGGAGCGCGGATCTTTTTTCGGTGCGTTCACCGGCACACGCAGCATATCGCCAAAGGCGACCAGGATGATTTTTTCGTTCAGCGCCAGCTGGATCGCCTGGTAGACGTCCTCTTCCGGACACACGCATACCGGGCAGCCTGGGCCGGGGATGAGTTCGATGTTTTTCGGCAGCGCGCCGCGCAGGCCGCTCATGCTGATGGAGCGCTCGTGTCCGCCGCAGACGTTCATGATGCGCACCTTGTCGGGCAGGGCGAGTGCACGGAGTCGCGCGAGCCACTCGCGTGCGCTGACGCTCATGTGTTCGATTCGATGCGCTGGTAGCGCTGTGTGCCGGTGACATCGGGTTTGCGCGCGCTGCCAGGATGGGCGGGAGGGCGTTGGGTCCGTTGTAATGCCGCCTGTTGTTTGCGCAGGCCAACCTCGGCACGCAACCAGTCCAGCCAGGCGGCCAGGCCGATATTCCTGCGCGCCGATAACGGCATCAGCGGAGCGCGGCTCGCCAGGGCGCGCAGGTAACCCTCGGCGCGCGCCGGGTCGAAGTCATCCAGCACGGGCAGCAGGTCGGTCTTGGTGAGCAGTACCAGGTCGGCGGCTCGGAAGATGACCGGATACTTGGCGGGTTTGTCGTCGCCTTCGGTAACCGACAGCAGGATCACGTTGCTGTGCTGACCGAGATCGAAGCTCGCCGGACACACCAGGTTGCCGACGTTTTCGATAAACAGAATATCCAGCCCGGTGAGGGGCAGATGGTGCAGGGCGCTGTGCACCATGTGCGCATCCAGATGACAGGCGGAGCCGGTGGTGATCTGGTAGGCCGGGACACCTTTGCGGCGGATGCGTTCGGCGTCGTTCTCGGTTTCCAGATCGCCCTCGATCACCGCCAGGTGCATTTCGCCACGCAGCGCGTCGATGGTGGCCTCGAGCAGGGCGGTCTTGCCGGCACCGGGGGAGGACATGAGATTGAGCGCGAGCACGCCCTGCTGGTCGAAGTGTGCGCGGTTGTGCGCGGCGCTGCGGTCGTTTTCCGCCAGCAGATTTTTCAGCACACTTACGGCGCTGTCGCCGCTGGCGTTGGGTGACTGCGCCAGGTGGGTGTTGCCGGGGGTGACATTACATCCGCAGGTGTTGCACATAGGACCTCCCGAATTCAGCCGATAAACGCTGCCGGTTCGCCGCTGGTGATGATCTCCACACCGGTGAGCAGCAGTTCATCGCCGCTGATGAGGTGGGTATGCCAGTCGCCGCACACGCCGCACACCAGGCGATTGGGCAGGGCCGGGCTTTCCTCCCCGCAGGTATCGCAGTGCACGCGCAGCGGCAGGGTTTCGATGCAGAGATCCGCCTGTTGCGCCACGGTACCGGCGCAGGCCAGGGGAAAGGCCTGCGCGAGCAACTGCGGCTCGATCCCGGACAACGGCCCAATACGCAAATACACACACCGGACGCCGCGCGCGCCGTGTGCGCGTGCAATGGTTTCCACCTGTGTGACCATGGCCTGACACACCGACAGCTCATGCACCGGCCGCACCCTGTTCATGCGCCAGCATTTCGTCGTACAACTCCCAGGCGCTGCGTGCTGCCTGCGGGTTGATGATCTGAATGGCGTAGCCCACGTGCACCATGACGAAATCGCCCACCGCCGGCAGATTGTCCTGCATGAGGAACAGATTCACGTCGCGTTCCACACCCTTGGCCGTGCAGCGAGCCACGTAACTGTTTATCTGACTGACTTGCATGGGTATACCGAGGCACATGCTGGTTTTTCTCACGCGCGGGTGAGTTGCCAGTATCGGCCCTGTGTCTTTGCGTCGCAATAGGTGGACTGCGAATAAATAAGCGGTTGATGATGTACTTATTTGACGCACGTCAAGTATCGCCCTTGCCAGCGGGGTAGCATTGGGATAGCTGGAAAAAATGCACTACATGAAGAAATTGATGGGCAAAGATAGCGCTATGCGCAATTGACTTCGCTATAGCAGATCACAATAAGAACGAGGCATGGCGTCTTCCGATGACAACAAAAACAGTCGTACTTGGCATAGGCAATACCCTCCTCGGTGGCGACGGTGCTGGCGTGCATGCCCTGCAAGCACCCCAGACGCAGCCCGATTTTCTGGCCATCCTTGCTTCCAGGATTTTACCGACATCGACCATTTGCGGAGATAGGTATCGCCCGTTCAGTCAGGGTCCTGGACCTGCTCATGGCACTCGCGGCACACCTCCCAAGCGGCGCCAGTATACCGGGCCGGGGCCTTCACGCTATTTCGTGGGCACGCCAGGGAGCGGTGTCTGGCCACAAAGGGGGACAGCTGCTACCGCCGCCGCGAGCATGGTCCTCGGGGGGCTGAACAGGCAGAAGAGACAAGCTTAGCGTACGGGATGAGAGGTCGGGAGGGATGGATACTGTAATCTACCAGACACACGAGGGGCGTTATGGCTGAAGCTATGGAAGACGAACTTCAACGGTTGCTCGACAGCGAGCTCCAGGCCGAGGCATTGGTGAAGGAGGCGGAAGGCAAGCGCGAACGCATGATCCGCCAGGCCCTGGATGATGCACGCGCGGCCGAACAGCAGTTTGAAGCGCGCCTTCCCGAACTGCACGCATCGTTCATGCAAAAGGCGGAGGAACGCGCAGTGCAGGCCATCGCCGAACAGGCGCGGCGCTACGAGGAACGGCGCACCCAGTTGCGTGCGTTGGCGCAGGAACGCGAGCAGGAGGCCATACAGGCGGCACAGGCACTGCTGCTGGACCCGGGGCGGGCCTGACATGGGTTCCCCTGCGCGCTACGCCTACCTGCACGGACGCACTTCGGTGATGGCTGCGCGCTTGTTATCCGCTTCCCAACTCCAGAGCCTGATCCAGTTGCCGCTTGGGCAGGAAGTTGAAGTGTTGCGGGCCGCCGGCATCATAGGCTTCCAACCCGGGGAGCCGAGCATAGCACCGCGTTCACGCGAGCAACGGCTGATAACCGTACTGCTGGACGACCTCGTGATTCTGGCGCGCGCCCTTTCGGGAGAGGGGCGCAGTTTTCTCCTCTACTGGGCGTACCGATTCGAACTGAGCAATCTCAAAACTATCCTGCGTGGCAAACTGAACGCACAGGATGCGACCACGATCCGCGAACAGCTCGTTGACATGGGACCGTTCGCGCGCCTGCCGACGGAGGAACTGCTGCGAACCGAGGACGTGGCTGAGTTGCTGCGCCAGCTGGAGAGTACGGCATTCGCCGACATCGCACGCCAGGCACGGCGCATCTTCGAGGAACGCCATGAATCGTTTGCCCTCGATGCCGCCATCGACCGGCAGTACTACGCCGGGCTCGCCATGCGCGCCCTCAGTGCCGAGGGTGGTTCTTCCACTCAGTTGCGCGCGCTGATTGGCAGTATCTTCGATCGGATGAATCTGCTGTGGTTGCTGCGCTATCGCTTTGCCTACGGCCTGTCATCCGCCGAGACCTACTATCTTCTCATTCCGTCAACTTTCCGGCTCGGCAGCCGCGAGCTGCTCGCGCTGTCCCAGCTTGGCAGCTTCGAGGAGGTGATTGCACACCTGCCGGCGCCGTTTTCCGAATGGTTGGCGGGGACCGTCAACGCGAGCGACGTAACGTATATCCTCGAACGTGAGTCCTGGCGGCAGGCGGAGTCGGTATTGCGGCGCAGCGCCTTCAACCTGGCGCGTGCCTTCGCTTATCTCATATTGCGCGAACGCGACTTGCGCTGGGTACGTGCCGCGATCAAGGGCAAGCGACTCAAGGTGGCGCCCGAACTGATCCGCGAGGCCACCGGAATATCGGCGGCGCTGGAATGAGGAACGCGCATGTTTAAGCCCCTGACCATGCAACATATTGCACTCCATGTCCTGAGCGATGACGCTTCGATGGCAGCACTCATGCTGGCCGACTCCGGGGTGTTTAATCCCGAGACGATGAAAATCTACAGTGACCGGCTTCCGGAGTTACCGGGGGAGACATACCGTGAGCGCTATCGCAGCGCCCGTGCCCGCCTCGACAAGATATTGGTGCATTGCGCCGCGCGGCAAGCGGGCAGCTCGTTGCCGCCATTGCAGCAGGTGAGCGAAGAGGAGCTAAAGCAGCTCGATGAGTGGTTGCGCGATGTGTGGGTCGAGTGTTCCAGCTGTCAGGAAGGACTGCGTCAGATCGAAGAGGAGCGCAAACGCGTGGGCCAGTTGCTGCGTTCGCTCGACAATTTCGCCGCACTCGACATCGACCTCGGGCTGCTCTGCGGTACCAAACGGTTCCTCGATACGCACATCGGCACGGTGCCGACAGGCAACCTGGACCGCCTCGTGCAGGCGGTGACGCTGGCGGGTTATCTGGCCCGCCCGTTTCTCCAGAGCGAGAGTCTGG
>JAYSOL010000078.1:0-2391 GCA_043723045.1 Gammaproteobacteria bacterium
GAGTTTTGCGACCTTAACGCTGGGTGGCGATGTGGAAATACCGACACTCGACGGCCGCGCCAGCCTCAAGATTCCAGCGGGTACTCAGACCGGGAAAGTGTTCCGTCTGCGCGGCAAGGGAGTACGCAACGTACGCTCGCACGAAATCGGTGACCTCTATTGCCATGCCGGCGTCGAAACGCCAGTCAATCTCAGCAAGCGCCAAAAAGAATTGCTTGAAGAACTCGATACCAGTCTGCGCGATGGTGGCACCCGACATAGTCCGCGTTCGCAATCGTGGGCAGAAAAGATTAAGGCATTTTTGGGCTAGAAAATGTCTTGAAAGAGCGGCTACTACGCCGCCCGGTTGTAACTCGGCCTCGCCATCGCCATCAGTGCGCCGCATTATTTGCCTTCCCCGCACTAAAAAGCCTGCGGTTGTCATCAAATAGTGAACAAAAAAGGATCAGTGCGTGAGGACTGCCTGCGCATCTTCATGTCAGGGTTAGCACTGCTTCCCGTTTCGGGCGGCACCTCGATAACCCTAAATTAATTGGAGACATTTATGAAACAGATCGCAGGATGGCGGCGCTGGTCCACACTCGTGTGGGCCGCAATGATGATGATAAGCACGGCCGTAAGTGCTGATGAGGATTATGACGACGACGATCATGCCCAGGCTGGTGCGGTTTACAGCCTGAGTAACGCCACGACCGGTAACGCGGTACTTGTCTTTCGGCGCGCTGCCGATGGCAGTCTGACGCCGACTGCCAGCGTACCTACCGGTGGACTCGGTGTGGGTCGTGGTTTGGGTAATCAAAACGCCGTGCTCTTAAGCAATGACCGGCGCTGGTTGTTCGCCGTGAACGCGGGCAGCAATGACCTCTCCGTGTTTGCGGTTAAGCGCTCTGGGCTTACCCTGGTTGATCGTGTCGCCTCCGGCGGGACCCAGCCGGTCAGCATTGCCTTCGATCATGGCCTGTTGTATGTGTTAAACGCTGGCGATACCGGCAACATCAGCGGTTTCACGTTGGCGCGTAACGGCAAACTTAATCCGCTGACGGATTCCACGCGCCCGCTCAGTGGCGCGGCGGTTGCCCCGGCGCAGATCTCGTTTAATCCGGACGGCAAGATTCTGGTCGTCACGGAGAAAGCGAGCAATAACCTATCCACTTATACCATCGAGGATGATGGCCGCGCGCACGGGCCGCATGTCTATCCATCCGTGGGCACCACACCTTTCGGTTTTGCCTTCGATCGTCGCGGCCGGCTGTTTGTGAGTCAAGCTGCCGGTGGCGTGACAGACTCGGGGGGAGTGTCTTCATATCGCCTCTCGGATCGGGGTGTACTGGAAGTCATTAGCGCGTCTGTGGCTACAACCGAAACTGCCGCTTGCTGGGTGGTAGTCACAAAGAACGGCCGCTTCGCCTATGTAACGAATGGTGGCAGTGCATCGGTCTCGGCTTACCGTATCCAGCGCGACGGCAGCATTACATTGCGCGACGCGGACGGCCGTGCTGGAGATACCGGTGCGGGTAGCGCCCCGATCGATGCTGCGCTTACCCGTGATAGCCGTTACCTATACGCCTTGAGCCCGCGGAACGGCACCGTTAGCGCCTTCCGTGTGGAAGCAAATGGCGCATTGGTAGCATTGCCGGGCCCGAGCGGCCTGCCGTCGAGCGCCAACGGCTTGGCGGCGTTCTAACATGGTTGCGGTACGAACGGAAAGAGCACGACGCAAGCAGGTCTGAAATGCACTAAGAGAAAGTAGGAAACAAAAAGCATGGCCCGGTGTCAGTAAATGTGCCGGGCCATTTTTTTGCTCCGACGCAAGCAAGGCCATGGCACAATTACGGTGCGAGGCCTGCTTCGAATAGCTATAGTAATAAAGACATAACTGCACGGGGGTGCGCAATGCCAAACGAGACGCAGCGGTCTCAAGATAAACGGGTCGATACGAGGCGCCGCCAGCTGGTAGGAGGAGCGCTGCTGGGCGGTCTGGCCGCTACAACTGGTTCAGTAGTTGCTGCGGACAAGAATCCGCAGGATAAATCCGTGCATTTTCCTGGTGATCCGGCCGAAAATCGGGTGGTATATCAATTCAATCACCCGGAAGCTGACTATCACGATCACGTGGTGTTCTCCATTGGCGCAATGCTCCGGCAGTACGGCGACAACATTAAGATAGCCGTGGTCGCTTTCGGCCCCGGTATTCATGTGTTGCTTAAGAAGCCACGCCGTCCGGTGAGCCCAACGATACGCGAGAAAGTTGCCAGCCTGAGCCAATATGGGGTGGATTTCTATGCCTGCGGCAATACCCTCACGTCGCTAAAACTGGGCGAACAGGACGTGGTGCCCTTCGCGAAGCTTGTGGAGGTCGGTGCGTCAACGCTTATGGAGCTACAAAAACAG
>JAYSOL010000079.1:0-4538 GCA_043723045.1 Gammaproteobacteria bacterium
CATGGGCCTGTCGGAGATGCTGTTCAAGCAGCTGGGCGGCGACAAGCTGGTACAGGAGGCGGCGCCCGTCAGCGAGGGCAGGGCGAGCAAGGCGGATCCAGACGAATTCGTGCGCAAGCTCCTGCCGCATGCCGAGCGCGCCGCGCAGCAGCTGGGCGTGGCGCCGGAAGTCCTGCTGGCCCAGGCGGCCAACGAGACCGGCTGGGGCAGGTCCGTTGCGCGGCATGCGGATGGCAGCTCGGGCTACAATCTGTTCGGCATCAAGGCCGACAACCGCTGGCAGGGCGCGCGCATCAGCACGCCGACGGTGGAGTTCGAAAACGGCATTGCCGTGCGCAAGCCGCAGGCGTTTCGCGCCTACGGTTCCTATGCCGAAAGTTTCAATGACTATGTGGACTTCCTGCGCAGCAATCCGCGCTACCAGGATGTATTGAGCAAGGCGTCCGATGCGACGGCCTACGTCCAGGGCCTGCAACAGGCGGGTTATGCCACCGATCCGGAATACGCCAGTAAACTGCAGTCCATACTGGCCAGCCCCGCCCTGCAGCAGGCGCTGGACACGCTAAAGAATCCGGATTCACGGCCGCTAACAGGCTAAGGAGCCTTCATGTCCACTATCCTTGTACATCCATTTTTTTCCGCGCCGGTCGGCGTGCGCGGGAGGCATTGAGCCATGGCCGCAGGCGACATACTCGGAACCGCGGTATCGGGGTTGCTGGCGTTTCAGCGCAACCTGGCCACCGTCGGCCATAACATTTCCAACGTCAATACCCCCGGCTACAGCCGTCAGCGGGTGGAAATGACCGCCCGCACGCCCCAGGCCGCGGGCGACGGGTTCATCGGAACCGGTGTGCTGGTATCGACGGTCAGGCGTGTTTACGATGATTTTTTGACCGGGCAGGTGCGCAACGCCACATCGGCCAATAGCCAGTTGCAGGAATATCACAGCCTTGCCACCCAGGTGGATAACCTGCTGGCCGATCCATCGGCCGGCCTGACACCCAGCCTGCAACGTTTTTTCGATGCCGTGCATACGGTGAGCAATGACCCGACTTCGATTCCGGCGCGCCAGGTGTTGTTGAGCGAGGCCAATTCCCTGACCGGCCGTTTCCATTATCTCGATCAGCGTTTGGGCGATCTGCGGACCGGTATCAACAGCCGGCTTACCAACAGCGTGAATGAAATCAACAATCTCGCCGCCGGCATTGCCAAAATCAATCAGCAGATCGTGCTTGCCCAGGGACAGGCCGGCGGACAGCCGGCAAACGATCTGCTGGATCAGCGCGACACGCTGATCGCGCAACTCTCCGAGCAGGTAACGGTAAATACGGTCGCGCAGGACGACGGATCGGTGAATGTCTTTATCGGCAATGGCCAGAATCTGGTGGTAGGCGCGGTTGCCAGCAACCTTAAGGTCACGGCAAACCCGTATGACGCTACCCGCTACGAGGTGGCGGTAACCACGGGCGCGCTCAACACGATAGTCTCGGATTACCTCAGTGGCGGGGTGCTGGGCGGGAGCCTCGATTTCCGCAAGGAGATGCTGGATCCGGCTCAGAACGCCCTGGGGCGGGTGGCCATCGGGCTGGCCACCAGTTTTAACGCGCAGCACCAATTAGGACAGGATCTCAAGGGGGTGCTGGGGCAGAATTTCTTTAATGCGCTGGATAGCGTGAGCCCGCGCGTGCTCAGCAGTTCGGCGGCGACGCTGACGGCCAGCGTGTCCAACGTCAATGCACTGACGACGAGTGACTATCGTCTCGATTTTGATGGCACCAACTACACGCTGACCCGGCTGTCGGACAATTCCGTTATCTCCAGCGTCCTGTTCGCCGCCTTTCCCCAGACCATCGCGTCAGAAGGGTTGACGCTGACACTCACCGCCGGCGCCGTGGCCGGCGACAGCTTTTTGATCCAGCCGACACGCACCGCCGCCAGGGATATCAGCGTGGCGGTGACCGATCCCATGCGTGTCGCCCTGGCCGCCCCCATCCGCACGGCGGAGGCCACGAGCGCCAGTGGCCTGCCCACCAACCTGGGCGCGGGAAAAATCAGCGCCGGAAGTGTCAGCAATACCACCAACCTGCCACTGGCGGCGCCGATAACGCTTACCTTTAACAGCGCCACGAATCTGTTCAACGTCGTCGGCGGTCCGGGCGGCACCATTGCTTATAATCCGGCGACCGAAGGCACCGGCAAGCAATTTACCTTTGCCGCCTACGGCGGGGCCACCTTCACCCTTTCCGGGACGCCCGCCAATGGCGACGTCTTCACCCTTTCCAATAACACCAATGGCGTCAGCGACAACCGCAATGGCCTGGCGCTGGCCGATCTGCGCACCCAGCTCAAACTGGGGAATAGTTCCGCCACCTACGAAGGCGCCTATGGCCAGTTGGTAGCCGACGTCGGCAGTACCACACGCCGGGTGGAAATCAGCAGCGGCGCGCAGAAGACATTGCTCAACAATGTCACGCAAGCGCGCGATTCCGTGTCGGCGGTGAACCTGGACGAAGAGGCGGCCAACCTGGTGCGTTTCCAGCAGGCCTATCAGGCGGCGGCGCAGGTCATCGCTACTTCCACTACGCTATTTCAGACGTTGATTGCTGCGGTAAGGGGATAATTCATGCGCATATCCACCAACCAGATTTATAACCAGAGCTTGAATGCCATGCTGGACCAGCAGGCCGGCCTGAATCGTACGCAACTGCAGGTCTCCACCGGCCGGCGCATGCTCAATCCCTCGGACAACCCGGCACAGGCCGCGCACGCGCTGGATTTGAAACAGGCCATCGACACCAACAAACAGCACCAGGTCAATGCCGATACCACGCGCGAAAGATCCAGTCTTGAAGACAGTATTCTGGCCGGCGTGACGGATGTATTGCAACGCGTACGCGAACTGACCGTGCAGGGTGCGAATGATACCCAGAACAACGATACCCGTCGCTATATTGCCGCCGAGGTGCGCGAGCGCCTGAATCAGTTGCTGGCGCAGGCGAATACACGTGATGCCAACGGCGAGTATCTTTTTTCCGGATTCCAGGGCCAGACCCAGCCGTTTGCACGCAGTGGTGCGGGATTTACTTACAGCGGCGATCAGAACAAGCGTTACCTGGAGATCGGTCCGGGCATACAGGTGGCAGACCGGGATTCCGGCGCGGACGTGTTCCAGCTGATCCGCAACGGGAACGGGGTATTTACCACCCTCAATAACCCGGCCAATACCGGTAGTGGTGTTATCGTTCCGGGTTCGCCCGGCGCCGCGTTCGTGCCGGATACTTATACTATCGCCTTTACCCGGGTGCTCCCCACGGACCCGATTACCTATTCGGTCACGGGTGCGGTCAGCGGTGTGGTCGTAGCCGCAGGCACTCCGTATACCAGCGAGGCCAATATAACGTTCAACGGGGCAACGGTCAGCGTCAGCGGAACACCCGCCAATGGCGACAGCTTTACTGTCGCGCCGAGCGCCAATCAGGATGTTTTCACCACCCTGCAGAACCTGGTGAATACATTGGAGGCGGGCGGTAGCGGTCCGGCTTCGCAGGCGCAATTCCATAACGGCATTAATCGCGCACTGGTCAATATAGATCAGTCCCTGGGCCGGATAGTGGAGATACGCAGTCAAGTCGGCGCACGGCTCAATACTATCGATGGTCAGAAAAACGCCAACGATGCCTTTTCCTTGCAATTGGAGCAGTCCCTGTCGGACGTGCAGGATCTCGATTACGCTGAGGCCATCAGCCGCATGAACCGCCAGTTATTGGGGCTAGAGGCGGCGCAGCAGGCCTTTGTCAAAGTTCAGGGGTTGTCGTTGTTCAACTTCCTGCGCTGATCCTGGAAAAACCATTTAATCCGCGTTCATCTGCGGTTAAATGCATTTTTTATATTTAATATCAACAAGCTACATCGTCTCGAAGTGGAAAACCCCCGGCAAGCTGCCGCACCTGTTTTTGGCAAAATTCTTTGTAAACCCCTCTAAAGTTTGTCTCAGGTGATCCGATAACTTCATCGGAAGCGCTGGTATTCCGGCCCCGCCAAAAAACGGGAGCCGGAAGTACCACCGCCAAATCAACGTCCCTGGAAATTCTCCGGGGAGTCACCGGAGAAACTCCATGGCACAGATTATTAACACCAACGTCGCTTCGCTGAACGCGCAGCGCAACCTTAATACCTCGCAGACCGCCCTGAGCGTGTCGCTGCAGCGCCTGTCCTCGGGCCTGCGCATCAACAGCGCCAAGGATGACGCGGCGGGCCTGGCGATTTCCGATCGTTTCACCACCCAGATTCGTGGTTTGAACCAGGCCAGCCGTAACGCCAGCGACGGTATTTCGCTGTCGCAGACGTCTGAATCCGCCCTGGCCGAGATCGGCAACAACCTGCAGCGTATTCGCGAATTGGCCGTGCAGTCGGCCAATGCCACGAACTCGACCTCGGATCGTGCCGCCCTCGACCTCGAAGTGCAGCAGCGCATCGCTGAAATCGACCGTATCGCCACCCAGACCTCGTTCAATGGCCGAAAAGTGCTTGACGGTTCG
>JAYSOL010000080.1:0-4879 GCA_043723045.1 Gammaproteobacteria bacterium
GGCCTACTTCCCGCCCCTTTACGTCCACGGCAACGACAACCAAATGTTGCTCAGATAATTCCGGATTCCGTTCCACCGGCACCGGTCTCGAATCTCGAACCGTCCTCCGGATCGCGATGGCATGCGTCCGGGGACGTTCCGGCAATAACTTTCCATTTGTCTTTGTTGCATTTAACGATTCCAGTCGCAATTCGACAACGCGGGAAGAATCCTTCTCTGCGGCGCAAACCAGTGGTGGCATGCTTACGACCGTGGATAAGAAAACAAAAGGTAATAAACGGGCCAGTAATTTATGAACCATCGCCCGCCTCCACGTCATTGACGGAAATTCGCCAGTCGTTCGCACCGCCGGTGAACTTCATGCGCTAAGCAGAAGCCTTGCGGGATGCGCGACGCCGCGCGACGCTCAACAATCCCAACAGCCCGGAGCCGAATAGCCACACTGCCGCCGGCACGGGAATCGGCTGCACAGTGACAAGCACCTGCTGGTAAGTGATCTCCTTGATGGGCAAGAAGTCACTCCCGGTCCAGGACTTGATGCCACCGTCGTCGATCAACGTGACGGGACTGGTGCCGAGGCCCACGGCAGTGAACTTCATGGTAAAGACGTCGAAATCTCCCGAGGGCAGGGAACCCGCAAGGGGGGCAAGGATAGTGATGAAGCTGACCTTGCCCGCGACGTTGTCGATGGCGGTAGGGCTAAGCGTGTCGAACGGGGCACCGGGGGTGAGAGTGAGTCCGGTGAGGTGAACCACACTCGGGTTGAACTCAAGCCCCAGAGTGGCCCCGCCCGTAGTAGGGAAGCCCGCCGCATGCACGCTGATCGCAAAATTGTCACCCACCGCCACAGTGGGTGTGAGAGGGGTTAGATGGATGGTGGCCGCGTGGGCAAGGGGGGTCGCTAAGAATACAACAGCGCTGAGTAATTGCTTTAACATAGTTTTTCCTCCGGTCATTTCTCATTGAAGTTGATTACTGATTAAAAAATATTTTATTTAAACCGTTCACCTGCCAGTACCGTCGGGGGCCAAACCACTCGGCCCGGGAGGCTGGTTGAGACGACTTCTCAATATCGAGTAGTCAGTCGCGGTGACAAAGCCGTCGCCGTTGAGGTCGGCATCGGCATTGGCGGTATTAAGCCGGCGGCGCATGATGAGATAATCGGCGGCTGTGGTGAGGCCGTCGTTGTTGAGGTCGGCGTCGCAAAGGTTGCCGAAGCCGTCACCGTTGGTGTCGCGCTGGTTGGGGTTGGGGACCTTGGTGCAATTGTCGCCGCTGTCCACGATCCTATCGCCGTCAGAGTCTTTATCATCAGGGATAATGAATCCGCTGCCGGCGCTGGCGAGTTCCGTGGTCCCGGCAAACAGACAAACAACCCGCTGTACCTCCCCCGTGGCCTCTCTTAATGTCCCCTTGAAGCTGCCGTCGGGCTCGACGGTAACAACCTGTTTGGTGTAATCCAGGAATTTTCCTTCCGCTGTGGCGCCTTCGAGCATTACTTGCCACGGTGATTTCGGGTTGTAGTAAAGCTTCAATATAGTGGCAATGTCCGGGGTATTCGAAAAACTACCGGCGATATTGATCATGCCGGTCGCCGGATCGCGCCGGGCCCAGCAATTCAACTTCGTCGGCGCCAGCACCCGCGACTCGACGCGCACACCGCCCTGCGGCTTGTACTCCGGGTGGACGTCCTTGGGGTCCAAGTCGTTCACCAGCAGGCGCAGACTGGAGGCCTCGACATCCACGCCGAAGACACTGCCGATGCCCGGATTGCTGCCGGGGATGATGGTGATCGGGATATCACGTATCTCGCCCGGCGCCAGGTCAATACCCTGCTGTCCCTTATTCAAGTCAACTTTCCAGCTATTCGGCAGATCCGATTTGTAGCTCAGGTAATAGCTCTTCTTGTTGACCAAATCGCTGTTGTGCAAGCGGATGAAGTGCTTGTAAGGAGCGCCGCCCGAACCGGGTGACGTGGCCTGGAAATAGCTGATATTTTCCTGCTCGCGGTCGCCGTCTTGGTTGCCGAAAACCGTTTCATTAGCGAGGTGGTTCAACTTGACGCGCAGGCAGGTGTGGAAGGCAAAGACGCCGGCGGCCAGCTGCGCTGAGGTCAGGGGAAAGTTCGGCGTCCAGTCAACGTATACGTCGATCGTCCCACTCGCCGGGATATTCGCGAGCCCCGGAAAACTCATCTTGTCGACGGTTCCGATCGGCGCCCAGCCGGTCGCGCCGGCAATGCCGACACCGGGCGGATCGGTGATCTCCCAGTTGACCACGACATCCGTGGCTGGCGTCAGCCCGATGTTGCGCACGCGCGCATACAAGCGATTGACCTGTCCCACGGCGGGATCATCGCCGTTACCCACCGGCACCGTGCCGCCACTGCCATCCGACCACATGCCATAGCGATAAGTGCCGTAACCATTGACCGGGCTATCCACCCAGATATCCGTGGTTTCCCAGGTGTTGCCCGGCGGTGAAGTCCACGGGTTTAACATCACGTCGGGGCGCATGGCTTGGTCTGCGAAAGCCACACGGATGATGTAGTTGTCGGCATCAACCTTCTTGGCGATGGAAATAAACACGCCGTCACCATTATAGGCCTGTCCCAGTTTCCACAACGCATTGCGATTACACGCCGGCGGCGGGCAACTGCCATTGGAACCGCCCGCGCCGATGACCACAACCCAGGGGTTAGAACCTTCCGATACACGCTCGATCAAAACACCCTCATCGGGGATACCGGGCGGGCTGAAGTCGCCATTCAGATCGTCACCCAAGACTCGTCGACGCACGCTCACCAGATAATAGAAGTTGGGGGTCAGTTCGATTTTCACCGCTTGCGCATTCGGTAGCAGCACCGGGTTGTATTCCATCGCCCAGATCGCCGCGCTAGCACCGCCGCTCACGGGGGTGATCACTTGGTATTTCGTCATGGGCATCCAGCCTGGAAAACCGACGTGGTCCTGTTTCTCGAACACCCCGGTTTGGCCTGGGTAATTGCTGTCCATCAACTCGAATTCGCTGTTGTAATTGCTCGGATGAGGTGGTCCGCCCACTTGGAAAGTATGCCCTATCTCATGCGCCCAACGCCCCCAGACCTGTAGGTCGTTCTCGGTTGGGTTCTCGCTGAAGATGGCGCAACCCACGAGTTTCGTCGCCGCGCCCGGACCCATCGGTAAATTACACTTAGTGGCTTGCCCGCGATGAAACTGCGCCGCGTCGGTCTCGGCCATGACCACCATTACCGCATCGACATTGGTCCAGTCGAGCCCGCCCGGCGAGTTGGCGATCGCGTCGTTCAGAACCTTAGAAAATTTTCCGCCGTTGGAAAGATCGCCGTCGAAGACATCATCGACATACAGACTTCGGTTATCGGGCAGTTGGAATAGCGTGGTAACGACGGAGTTGATATTGATCTTGGTGTACGAAGTGTTTTGCCAAAGCGTGTCGAGGTTGGAGAAGAATCCCTGAACCTGGACTTGGGTGTAGCGGGAATTCGCGGCGTAATCCTGAAAGTACACCCGCAAAACCACCACCTTCTTCGTGCCGAGAACCGGCGCGGCATTCGCCGTTGCCGGAATGATGCTTGTGGATATTCCCAGCAAAACCACAAACCAGCACAGCATGCGTCCCAACCAAGCGTTCGTCTTCATAGCTCCTCCTTGTAGTCCTGCGAAATTCCAACTCTGATTTTTCCTCTTTAACAGGTTGCTGAAAAACTCCCTCTCCCAACGGAAGAGGGCGGGAGTGAGTGTGCCTGCAGACCCAACCCTAGGCCAACCCCACCGAGCCCCAATGTTGCCAGTACTTTTACCAAGCCCTGTGTCAATTTATACATGATCTCCTCCTCCGTAATTAATTTAAGTACCCACGTGGCAGGCACTATAAATCGACGCATACGGGATGCGAGCCATAGCTTCGTTGGTCGACAACGGAAAAAAATAGTGTTTGAGGAAGGTAGCTGCGTAGAACTGCCCGGTCTTCACCCGCAGCAACCGTTTAAGAAGAGGCACAGAACAAAACCCGCGCGAAGAAAACACCCGCTCTGGCACGGCAAAAGACCAGTTACTCCTAGTCATGCGAAGTTCCTCCTCGCGTCCTTTAACTCCCCGTTTGCCCAACGTAACGGGGAATCCTTAAGATGGCCTCATTATTTACTTACGTAAATTTTAATTACTCTTAACGAAGTCTCTCAGAAATTAATAGTGAGTGAGGTGTACTCTACATCGAATTATTTAAAGTTTCTATGACTTAATTCACATAATTACGCACTGTACCTATACCAACTGAACGTACTTAAAATATATTCCGGCTCACTGTAAAAAATAAAAGCAACCCGCATGCCAGAAAAAGATCGGCCTTCTTTTCAAGCATCTAAACATTTCCCATCAGGGACAAAATAACGGACTGTAAAGAACTCCAACTTTTTAAGGAGAAGATTTTTGAGGGCGCACAATTAAAGTACCTAATTATAATTCAGGCCGCTTCTTCGGCGGCGCGCTTCACGGTATCCGCCAAAGATTGGGTCAATCGATCTACCTGCGCGGCGTCGCGTCCTTCGACCATCACGCGAATGAGGGGTTCGGTGCCCGAGGCGCGCAGTACCACGCGGCCCTTGCCGGCGAGCTCGCTCTCCACTTGCTGGATCGCCTGCTGCACGAGCGCGGATTCCTTGACGTCGAAGCGCCGGCTCATGCGCACATTGATCATGCACTGAGGATAAATTTCCAAACCGGAGCGAATTTGCGCCAGTGTCTTGCCAGATTCGATCATAGCGAGCAACACTTGCAGCGCGGCGATAATGCCATCGCCCGTGGTGCTGCGGTCGAGGCAAATGATATGCCCCGAGGTCTCGCCACCCAGTTCCCAACCT
>JAYSOL010000081.1:0-4021 GCA_043723045.1 Gammaproteobacteria bacterium
GGCAGGGCGTCCGGGTTCACCGACGGCGCGATGATCACCTCGACGAACTGCCGCTCGCTGATGGCCTTGGCAGTGACCGCATCCAGCGCACGGTTGAAGGCGATGATGCCACCGAAGGCCGAAGTCGGGTCGGTGATGTAGGCCTGCTGATAGGCATCCAGCACGCTGTCGGCCACCGCCACGCCGCAGGGATTGGCATGTTTGACGATGACGCAGGCGGTCTCATCGAAGGCCTTGACGCATTCGAGGGCGGCGTCGGTGTCGGCGACGTTGTTGAACGACAGCTCCTTGCCCTGCAATTGTGTCGCGGTGGCGACACACGCCTCGGCGGGTTGCGCCTCGCGGTAAAACGCCGCCTTCTGGTGCGGGTTCTCGCCGTAGCGCATTTCCTGCGCCAGCAGGAACTGATGGTTGTAGGTGTGCGGGAACGGCGTGCGGCTGCCGTCCGCGTGCAGGCTGCCGAGATAGTTGGCGATGGCACCGTCGTAACGCGCGGTATGCTCGAATACCTTGGTGGCCAGACGGAAGCGCGTGGCCGCGGTGACCGCGCCGCGGTTGGCCTTCATTTCCGCCAGCACCAGGGCGTAATCGCCGCTGTCCACCACCACGGTGACGGAGCCATGGTTCTTGGCGGCGGAGCGCAGCATGGTGGGGCCGCCGATGTCGATGTTTTCGATGGCGTGGTCCAGGTCGCAACCGGGGCGCGCGATGGCCTGCTCAAAGGGATAGAGATTCACCACCACCAGATCGATGGGTGGTATGCCGTGCTCCTGCATGGCACGCACGTGGTCGGGGAGGTCGCGGCGTCCCAGCAACCCGCCGTGGATCTTCGGATGCAGGGTCTTGACGCGGCCGTCGAGCATCTCCGGGAAGCCGGTGTAGTCCGACACCTCGCGCACCGCGATGCCGGCCTCGCTCAGCAGCTTGGCGGTGCCGCCGGTGGACAGGATTTCGATTTTATATTCGCCCAGGGCGCGGGCGAATTCGATGATGCCGGTTTTATCGGAAACACTGATCAATGCACGCTGGATGCTGGACATGCTGCCTCTTCAAAGGTGTGATTGATGCGGACCGCCGGCTCAGTCCCGTAGGTTGGGTTGAGCGCCAGCGAAACCCAACGGCTTGAGTATTGATTTGTTGGGTTTCGTTCCTCAACCCAACCTACATAACTAAATTACCGCGGGACAAACGCCGGCTCAATCCAGCCCGTGCAGCTTGAGTTTTTTACGCAAGGTGTTGCGGTTGATGCCGAGCATGCGCGCCGCCTTGCACTGATTGCTCTGGGCGTGATGCATGACCGCCTCGAGCAGCGGACGCTCGATCTCGATGATCACCATTTCGTAAAGATTGCCGGGCTTCTCGCCGTTCAGATCGTGGAAATAGCGGTCGAGGGAGGTTTTGACGCAGGCCGCCAATGGGCCCTTGCGCGGGTGGTGTTCTTTCATGCCGCTTGCTCTATGTTGAGTGACGCGCGCGCCACATGTTGTCCGAAGAACTCGCGGATGCTGTCGATCTGTTCGCCCACGCTTTCGAGTTTGTTCATGGCGTGGCGGAACGCGCCGCCACCCACCAGACCCTTGCTGTACCAGGAGATGTGTTTGCGCGCGATGCGTACGCCGAGATGCTCGCCATAGAACGCATACAGATTTTCCAGGTGGCCGAGGAGGATATCGCGCACCTCCGCCGTCGTCGGTTCCGCCAGTTTTTCGCCGGTGGCAAGGAAATGGGCGATCTCGCGGAAGATCCACGGACGCCCCTGGGCGGCGCGGCCGATCATCACGCCGTCGGCGCCGGTGTAATCCAACACGTATTTCACCTTTTCCGGTGAGTCGATGTCGCCGTTGGCAATGACCGGTATGCCCACCGCGGCCTTGATGGCGGCGATGGTGTCGTATTCCGCCTCACCCATATAGGCGTCGGCGCGGGTGCGGCCGTGCACCGCGAGGGCCTGGATGCCGCTGGCCTCGGCGAGGCGCGCGATGGCCACGCCGTTGCGGTGATCCCGGTCCCAGCCGGTGCGGATCTTCAGCGTGACCGGCACGGACACGCTCCTGACCACGGACTCGAGGATGCGCACCACCAGGGATTCGTCGCACAGCAGCGCCGACCCCGCCATGACGTTGCAGACTTTCTTCGCCGGACAGCCCATGTTGATGTCGATGATCTGCGCCCCGTTGTCCACGTTGTGGCGCGCGGCGTCCGCCATCATGGCCGGATCGGCGCCGGCGATCTGCACCGACTTAGGCTCGGTCTCGCCGGCGTGATTAGCGCGGCGCAAGGTCTTTTCGCTGCCGTATAAAAGCGAATTGGACGACACCATTTCGGACACAGCCATGCCCGCGCCGAGCTTCTTGCAGAGCTGACGGAACGGTCTATCCGTGACCCCTGCCATGGGAGCAACCAGCAGATTGTTTTTTAGGGTATATGGTCCGAGTTGCATGCTTGTTTCTCTCCTCCGTCTTGGCGGAGGAAAAGGCGGGCATCATACCCAGAAACGCGGTGCTCAGGGAAGAGGCAATTGACGGGAAGGGCGAAAACCCAAGGCGTACGGTCGATAAAAAGTGGCAGGGACCGCTGGTCGTGTGTGGATTCGGTGTTTAAGTGGTGGGCAACAGGCGGATTTCGTAGCCAAGCGCGCGGTTATTGGGATGAGTGACATCCAGCAGAACCGGAATCGCCACATTCGGCGGCATCAGCTCGCCCTCGATGCGGGTTTTTTCCACATATTCACCCGGTTTGAAGGCGCGCCGGGCGATCACCTGTCCGCTGCTGTCGCTGAGGGTGACTTCCATGGTGGGAAAGGCCTGGGCAAAGGACGCACGATTCACCAGGGTGGCGCGGATGCGCAGGGCCTTGGTGAATTTCGGATGGGGTGCCACCCGCGCCTCCACCAGATCGATGAGGTTGATGTCCTGCGGCGGTGTCAACTCACACCCCATCACGCGACACACACCGGCGAGGACCGGTTTGAGCGACGGGCTCAAACGCGCCAGATCGCTGCCGTAGAAATAAATACCCTGGGCCAACAGTGCCGTGAACAACAGGAAATTTCCGAGGACCCAGAAAGACATGCGCGTCCGCAGCCTGGGCGCAAGACCCGGCAGTGTCAGTTGCAAGGGTCCGACACTGTCGGGTTCAGGTTGGGTTTCCTGGCGTGGGGTCGCGCTCTTGCGCGGCCGGGCGCTGTCGGGTGGCTCTTTTGCGCTGGCTTTCTTGCCTGACGCCGGCTTTGTTTTTGCGGCCGTTTTCTTCGCGGGTTTGCGTTGCGTGGCCGCCGCCGGTGTGCGGCCCGCGGTCTTTTCCACCGGGGACTCCTGCGCATTAAACACCGTCATGCAGCGTCCGCAGCGTACCAGGCCGTCGCGCGCCGCCAGCTGGTCCGGCTTGACGACGAAAACGGTGTGGCATTGGGGGCAGCGTGTGTGCATCTGATGGTTATCTCACCCGTGCGGTTTTCGTCTGCCTACCAGCATGGCCCATTGGTCATGCACCTGACGCTCGAGGTCGATATCATTCACGTAGTGTTGGCTTACTTCCGCTGTTTGGTTTTCCAGCATACCCGAAAGTATAAGGGTGCCGCCGGGTTTGACCAGGCGGATGAGCTGGGGCGCCAGCTGTATTAGGGGCTGTGCCAGAATGTTGGCGATCACCAGGTCGGCCAGTGGAGAGTCCGGCAGCACATCCGGCAGTCCCAGGGTGAGTTGTGCGGCCACCGCGTTGCGCTCGGCGTTTTCCCGGCTCACCTCCAGCGCGCGCGGGTCCACGTCCACGCCCAGGGCGTTTCGCGCACCCAGCTTGAGGGCGGCGATGGCCAATATGCCGGAGCCGCAGCCGACATCGATGACGTTCTGGTTCACCGGGGGATGTTGTGCCAGCCAGGACAAACACAGGGCGGTGGTGGCATGGGTGCCGGTACCGAAGGCCAGACCCGGGTCGAGGATGATGTTGACCGCATCCGGTTGCGGCGGCGCGAGCCAGCTGGGTACGACCCACAGCGAGCCACCGAAATGTATCGGCTGGA
>JAYSOL010000082.1:0-2555 GCA_043723045.1 Gammaproteobacteria bacterium
CATCCGGTCTTAAATAGATAGCGAATGACGATTAAGCCATGAATCTCGCCTACCTGCCCAACGCCATCACCCTTGCGCGCATCGCCCTGGTCCCCGTGCTGATACTGGCGCTCAAAGACCAGCGCTATGGTCTGGCCCTGGCGCTGTTTGTCCTGGCGGGTTTGTCCGACGCCCTGGACGGCTTTCTGGCCAAACGCCTGAATCTGGTCACGCGCCTGGGGGGCATCCTGGATCCGGCGGCGGACAAGATATTATTGATCAGCGCCTACGTCATGCTGACGGTGCTGGAACAAATCCCCTTCTGGCTGATGTTGACCGTGGCCTTCCGCGACCTGCTCATCGTCGGTGGCTATCTTGTCTATGTCGCCCATAGCGGGCCGGTGAGCATGCGGCCGAGCATCCTGAGCAAGCTCAACACCGTGGTGCAGATTGCCCTGATCGGCGTGATCCTGGTGGAAAAGGCCGACTATCTGTCCTACCCCGGTTTAGTGGACGTCCTGATCTATGGCGTGTTTGCCACCACCGTCGCCAGCGGTGTGCATTACCTCTGGTCCTGGGGTGTCATGCAGGATATCGAACACGCGGGCGTGGCCAAAAGGCAGGACACCGGTCGGCGGCGGGGCGGCAAACGCACGGGGAGGCAGGGTTGATATGACGGCAACACGCGTGGGCTGGGGTGTCGGGGGATTACTGGTGGGCGGGGGGCTGGTCTATCTGCTGTCGCCCATTCTCACGCCCTTCCTGGTGGCGGCCTTACTGGCGTACATTTCCAGCCCCCTGCTCAAGCGTCTGGAGCGGCTGCACCTTCCGCGCATCCTGGCGGTCATCATTGTCTTTCTGGTGCTGCTGCTGCTGTTGCTCATCCTGCTTCTGGTATTGATTCCGCAGGTCCAGAATCAAGTCGCAGCATTTGTCGGCAAACTGCCGGGCTATCTCGATTGGCTCAACAGTGTGTTGGTGCCCTGGTTGCAGACGACCCTGGGGATGGATGCCTCGGCACTGGATATGGCGGCGCTGAAGGCCCAGGTGACCCGGCACTGGGAAGGTCTCGGCGGCGCCGTCGGCCAGATCTTTTCCTACATGACGCGTTCCGGCATGCACCTCGTGGGCATGCTGGTGAATCTCGCCTTGATCCCGGTGGTCACCTTTTATCTGATGCGCGATTGGGATGGCATTCTCGCGCGTGTGCCTGGGTTGTTTCCGCCCCGCCTGCGCGCCCCGCTGCTGGCCATCGCACGGGAAACCGACGATGTGCTGGCCGGTTTTCTGCGCGGTCAGCTGTCGGTGATGGCGGCGCTCACGGGTATCTACTCCCTCGGGCTTGGGATCGTGGGTCTGGATCTCGCCTTGGCCATCGGTCTGCTTGCGGGGCTGGTGAGTTTTGTGCCGTATCTTGGATTTATCACCGGCATACTGGTGGCGGGTGTCGCCGCCCTGCTGCAGTTTCATGATCCGATAATTCTGCTGCAGGTGGCCGCGGTGTTCGGCGTGGGTCAGCTGCTGGAGAGCACCGTGCTGACGCCCTATCTCGTGGGTGGGCGCATCGGCCTGCATCCGGTGGCGGTGATTTTTGCGATACTCGCCGGCGGTCAGCTGTTTGGTTTCTTCGGTATCCTCCTGGCCCTGCCGGTGGCGGCGGCGATCAAGGTGTGGTTGCGCCATTTGTATCAGGGCTATCAACTCAGCACCTTCTACAAGCAGCCCGCCAAACGCGCGCGTCGCCCGTGAGCCGTCAACTCGCCCTCAACCTGAAGCTGCGTGATGGTTCGTCCTTTGACAATTTTTTCGCGGCGCACAATCGTGAGGCCATGGAAAGTGTGGTGGCCGCCGTCGCGACGGCGGTCCTGCCTGCGAGTGGGCTGACCACGGTATTTCTCTGGGGCGAGCCGGGCAGCGGCAAGACGCATCTGCTGGAAGCGGCGTGCCGCGCCGCGCAGGTGGCCGGGTTGTCGCCGGTGTATGTCTCCTTGGCCGAGGCGCGCGCCCTGCCGGTGGATCTGTTGGAGGGCCTGGAGCAGGCGGGGTTGGTAACCCTGGACGATGTGCAGCGCATCGCCGGCGACTCGGCGTGGGAAAGGGCCATCTTCGGCTTATACGAACGACTGCATGCCCACGGGGGGGTGTTGCTGGCCGCGGCCCGTGCCAACCCCGCCAACCTCGGTCTGCACTTGCCGGATCTGGCCACCCGGCTGGGTGCGCACCTGGTGTATCAGCTGCACCTGCTGGGGGACGACGACAAGGTGACGGCCTTGTGCCGGCGCGCCGCCCATCGCGGCATGCAGCTCTCGCCGGAGGTGGCGCGCTACGTGCTGGCGCATTACCCGCGGGACCTGCACGCCCTGTTTCAGCTGCTGGATCGTATCGATCACGCCTCCCTCGCCGCCCAGCGGCGCATTACCATTCCCTTTGTGCGCAGTGTCGTGGGTGCTGGCTGAACTAGGCTTCCGGCGTGTGCAACTCCATCCCGCGCAGGCGCGCATAAAACGTCGCACTGATGATAAAGCCGGTGCACAACAGGGCTTCCAGCAGGGCATAGGGCAGGGTGGCGTGCAGGG
>JAYSOL010000083.1:0-4105 GCA_043723045.1 Gammaproteobacteria bacterium
CTGCCACAATGGGTCCACCGCGACCGGCAAACCGCCGCGCCATGTGCCGTCCCCCCCCGCCTGTGAGAGTTGCCACCGCGGCACGACGACGTGGAGCGGTCCACGTTACGATCATGCGGGTGTCGTCGCGGGCTGCGCGGGCTGTCATGCCAGCTCCTTCCAGGGAGTGACCGCCCCGCCGGCCTCGCACATACCCGGACGCCTAACGAACTGTGAAGGATGCCACAGGTCCACCTCAATCTGGCTTTCCTTCTGATGCGGAGCGACCATGAAGTCTGCACAAAAAGTCAAAATACTCCAGGTTGTGCTGCCGCTATGGCTGGTCTGTGCCATGGCACTGCCACTGTCGGCCAGCGCTAAGTTGCTAAACGTGCCGATGGTGTGGCCGTGATCAAAATCGCGTTCTCGCAGAACGTCCGGTACCGGCGGTGTTTCCCTCCGGACCGGGGCAATGTTATTAACATCTATTTCGATGACATATCTCTGTCGCGCGATACGCAGCGTGAAAAAAACGTGCGTACACCACTCAGCGACCTGGTGCCGCCTTTCTGGGCGGAGCATCTGCGCAATGAAGCGGGCGATGCCAGCTTCGAACCCATTTATGTCGCGGTTAAATTCAGCGAAACGGTAAATTTCAGCCAGCGCGCGGACGAGGGCAGTCGCGCCTTCTATCTTTTATGTACCCATTACCCAGCATCAAAACAGAACCAACGGGTCCCTTGCTCCGGCGCCGGGGCAGGGAGGGAAGGGCGGCGTATTGGTTACGCCGAATCCGCCGGCAGAATTATCGTCAGCAACGGAGCCTGCCTCATCTACACCGAACGCGAGCGAGTTCGCAACAGGCGGCACCCCTTGAGAAGAACTGCAAGGCGTCTTTCAAATTTAACAGCTGGGTTTTGATTATGCGCGCAGTGCGAACTTCCATGGTATGGGTGTTTTTACCGGTATTTATGCTTTCTTCAGTATATGCCCAGGCCGCAGAAAACCAGGCGGTGTCATCCCATTCTGCTGCGACCAACACCGGTCGCCAGCAGGAAGCGATGAATAAGTTTTACGCAGTGACGCTCATGACGTCGTTCACGAAGGTCTCAACCAAAACGCTAGCCAAGGAGTTTCCGAACCAGATAGTTTATCAGAAAAAGTCCACGGTCTTCGGCAAGGATCTTTATCTGATCCGCCTGGGTTTTTTCCCGAGTTTTGCGGCGGCTACGGCCACGAAGGAGAAATTGGTTGGGCGCTTCCCGGGTGCATGGCCGACGGAGGTGCCGGAGGCGGAACAGGCCAGCGCCATCGGCATAGGCGTGGTGGCTCCCATTGGTGTGGCCCGGGCACCTGCACCTGCACCTGCGTCCAGTAGAACAATTGCGCCCAGCAAGGTCGTGGGCCCCGGTATCTATGTCATCAACCTCGGTAGCGCGCAGACACCCGAGAAGTTGCTGCGTACCGCCATGCCCTTGGAATTAAATGCGTATCGTGCCTATGTATTATCGGAAACAGCCAAGGGAAGAACGCAATATCACTTCCGTCTTGGTTTTTTCCCGACCCAATCAGAAGCCGAGCAGGCGCGCAGCTTTCTCACCCGCACCTATCCGGGTTCATTCATCGTGCAAGTGACGCGGGAGGAGCACGCCCTCGCTGTCAGTTCTGGCACCGTGGCGGACGGCTCGCAAGGGGCGACGCCCACTGCTGGCATGACGAGTCCAGTGCCGCCGGTACGAGCAGCGCCAACGGTGCCGCTAGTGCCATCGGTGCCTTACGGCGGTGAAATACAGACTGGGGAGATAGAAAATCAGGCCGGTGTGTTGTTGGCGCAAGGGCGCGACTTCATCACCTCCGGTGATTACATACAGGCCATACAAACACTTAACCGCCTGCTGACACTGCCGAATAATAAGTTTACCAGCGATGCCGTCGAGTATATCGGTGTCGCACGCGAGCGCGGCGGCCAGTTCGAATTGGCCCGCCAAGTGTACGAAATGTATCTGCGCACCTATCCGGATACGGAAGGCGCGCAGCGCATGCGCCAGCGACTGGCCAGCATGGCCGGTGCCAATGTGCCTGCCATGCGGCCGGTTCAGGACAAGAACGAGCCAGTGGGGACGGTCTATGGTAGCCTGTCACAGACGTATTATCGCGGCACATTCACCACCGGCGTCACCTCGTTGACGCCGACACCGACGCCGCCGGGGCTGTCCAATGACACACAACGTTCCCTGATCAGTTATGTTGACCTCACCGCCCGCTACCAGGGGGGTGACTACGACAATCGAGTTGTGCTGCGCAATAAATATACCTACAGCTGGCTCGATCCGGACCTGAAGGACAATTACCTCACCGCTGCGTATCTGGATATCAAGGATCGAAGGCGCGACTACAGTGCACGCATCGGGCGGCAACCGGGCAATACCGGTGGTGTTTTGGGTATCTTCGATGGGACGTCGGTGACCTATAATCTTACTCCGTCCTGGTATATTTCCGGCAGCACCGGTGTGCCCCGGGAGGATGATGTCAATGCGCGCCGCTATTTCTACAGTATAAACACTGGTTTTGGACCACTGGCGCAGCACTGGTACGGCGGCTTCTACTACGTTTATCAGTTTGTCGAAGGCGTGGAGGATAGGAATGCCGTGGGCGCCGAGATGCGCTATTTCGAGCCCAAACGTTCTGTCTACACATTGGTCGATTATGATTTGAGCTTCAGCGACCTGAATATCGCCATGTTACAGGCCAACTGGCTGACCGAATCCAACACCAACTACAGCCTGCTGCTCGACCATCGAAAGGCGCGGGCGTTGCAGGCGACCAATGCGCTGGTAGGCGCCACGCAGACTTCTTATAGTCAATTGTCTCAGTCCTTTACGTCCGCGCAGCTGCGCGAGATGGCCAAGCTGCATACACCGGAATTTAACTTTTATGATTTCAGCGTCTCCCACCCGGTGTCGAAAACACTCCAGCTTGGCGGGCGCGTGAATATGTACAACATTTCGGAAGCGGCGGGAACTGCTGTGGCACAACCCGTACCGGCCAGTGGCAATACCTACATCTACTCACTACGGGCCATCCGCACGAGCCTGCTGTTCAAAAATGATATTTCGGTCTTGGCGCTGAGTCATGCCCAAGGTGAGACATTGCAGGGCAATGGCGTAGTCATATCGAACAAATCGATTTTTCAAAACAAGTGGACCGTCGATGTCAGCCTGCGTCTGACCAAGCAGACCACTGACTCCCTCGGGAGCACGACGAAGACCGATAATACCGTGACCTCACCCCTGGTGCGTTTGGGTTACCAGCTGAAACAGACGCTAGTCTTCGAGGTTGAGTATGGGCAGGATCGTGCCCACCTCACCAACGCCGGTACCAGCGAAGAGACGACAGCCAATGCCAAGTTTTATTCCGTTGGTTATCGCTGGAACTTCTAGCCGTACTATTGCCACCGTGCGCGTGGATGTGGATAAATCGTTGACCGGCCTTGTTTAATTACCGACAATGCAACTATGGTTTAATCAAGTATGCACGCCACGCCGGTGCACAGTAGCTACCTACATTATCGACGAGTCGCCATGCCAGCCGAGTATTCCAGCCTGATACGTACGACCCCATCTTTTCAGCAGGCGATCAGCACGTTGGCGATGTGGCGTGTGGTGCGTTTGTGCTGCCTGGGCTTGGCGCTATTGTCGGGTGTCGTGGCCGGGCCGGCGCACGCGGCAGAGGTCGAAACCATACTGATGCCCGGACCCGTTATCGAGGGGCATGCCAAGGTCGAGGCAGACTGCAAGAAGTGTCATATCCGCTTCGACAAGTCTGCCCAGGTAGGTCTGTGCAATGATTGCCATAAGGACGTGGCCAAGGATTTCGCCCTGCATCGCGGCCGTCATGGTCGGCTGGAAGAGCGCGAATGCCGCATCTGCCATACAGATCACCGGGGACGCAACATCGACATCTCGCCGTTTGATGAGAAGAAGTTCGACCATCGTGAGACGGATTTCGAGCTGAAGGGCGGCCATGCCAAGCCTGAGGTCGTTTGCAGGGATTGCCACCTGCCTAAAACAAAATACCGCGACGCCCCGAGCGCCTGTAACGCATGTCACAAGAAAGACGATACGCA
>JAYSOL010000084.1:0-3548 GCA_043723045.1 Gammaproteobacteria bacterium
TCGCTGGTGAAGGCGGGATCGATGCTGCGTGCGTTGAGACAACCGGGCATGAAGCCATGCTGGATGCACAGGGCCGAGATCACCGCCTCGGTGATGCCGGCGGCCCCCAGGGCGTGACCGGTCCAGCCCTTGGTGGAGCTGCACGCAGTGTGGGTACCGAAGACCGTGGAGATCGCCTTGTCTTCCATGGAATCGTTCACCAGGCTCGCGGTGCCGTGCATGTTGATGTAATCGATGTCCGCCGGACTGAGTCCGGCGCAGTCCAGGGCACGCTGCATGGACAAGGCCGCGCCCCGGCCCTCCGGCTGCGGCGTGGACATGTGATAGGCGTCGGAGCTCTCGCCGTATCCCAACAGCGCCACGCCGCTGTGCTTTGCGGCGCGCTGCGGCCATTCCAGCAGGGCGTAACCCGCGGCCTCGCCGATGGAGATGCCGCCGCGCCCGGCGTCGCACGGGCGGCACGGCTCGCGCCCCACCAGGTCAAGAGAGGAAAATCCGTAAAGGGTATTGCGGCACAGGCTGTCCACACCACCCACCACCACCGCGTCGCACAGATCGAGGGACAGCATGCGCCAAGCCGAGGCAAACACCTTGGCGCTGGAGGAGCAGGCGGTGGACACCATGAGCGCCGGACCGCCGAGCTTGAGATATCGACGGGTGAATTCGGCGCTGGCATACAGATTGTGGGTGGTGGCGAAATGATAATTCGCCGGCAGCCGTCCGCTCGCGGCGTCGCGTTGCTGATAGGCGTGCTCGGTCTCGAGGATGCCGGAGGTGCTGGTGCCGACGATCACCGCGATGCGCTGCGCGCCATAGCGTACGCGTGCCACGGCCACCTGTTGCTCGAAACCGTCCTGGCGCAACGCCGCCTGGGCCAGGCGGTTGTTGCGGCAGTCGAACTCAGCCAACTCGGCCACCACCGGCACGTCGTCCAGACCGGCGACCTCGCCGGCATAGGTTTCCAACTGCACTTGTTCGAAGGTGCAGGGTGCAAGGCCGCTGCGGCGTGCAACGAGGGCGGCATGCACCGCCTCGACGCCATAGCCGAGGCTGTTGACTGCGCTGAAGGTGGTGAGGACCAGGGGCGTCACATTACTGATCCGGTTATTAAATAGTGCATGCCGCTTCTCTCCCTCTCCCTCAGGGAGAGGGCCGGGGTGAGGGAAAACAGCGCAAAACCTGCCCTCATCCTGTCCTTCTCCCAGAGGGAGAAGGGACTCCATAGATGCCACGTGCGCACTATTTGTTGCTCCCCTCAGTAATATCCTATCAGTGAGCTCTCTATAACATCCCGCCTTGCACCGGCGCAAGGGAGCATCAGGCCGGGGTGCGCACCACCGGCGGCGCGGACTGCTCTGACTCCGCCCCCCAAAAATCGAAAAAGTTGAACCAGTTGTACGGCGCCAGCCGGCAATAATGCTCCAGGCGCGCGGCATACTGGGTCACCCACGCCTGCAGCTCCGCCGGACGCGACGTGCGGCTGAGCTGGATCTCGTCGGCAAACAGTTCGAAGTGTTCTTCGTAACGGTTGCCGCCCTTGTACAAACCGAAGAACAACACCACCGGGATCTTCAGCGCGTTCGCCAGCAGGATCGGGCCGGCGGGAAACACCGCCTCGCGGCCGAGGAAGGGGACGCGCACCACGCGATCGCTCGCCACCACACGATCGGCGAGCATGCCGATGATCTCGCCCCGCTCGGCACACTCCTTGGCGCGCAACAGCGCGTCGATGCCGCCGATGGGAATGACCCGCATGCGTTCCTTGCCACCCATACTCGCGATGACCTCGTTCACCATACGCGCGTTGTCCTCGTACATCATCATGTTGACCACCGCGCCATAGGACAACTCGCCGAAGGAGCGCACCAGATCGAAACTGCCCACGTGCGCCCCCAGCAGCAAGATGCCGCGCTTTGCCTTAATAAGCGGGACGATCGCCTCGAGGCCGTGTTTCTCCAGGTGAAACAGGTGATAGCGCCCGGCGAGGAGAAATGCACGGTCCAGCAAGGTGGACGCGAAGGCGTAGTGATGGTGGAAGACCTCCCGCAGACTGGCCGGGCGCCCGAACACGCGCTGCAGATACTGGCGCGACGCGCGCCGCCCGCCGCGGGAAAAAATCATGAAATAGACGCAGATGGGATACAGCAGCAGCCGGCCCGCCGGACGCCCCAGGGTCAGGGACAGCCAGGTGATGAGCTTGAGGGAAAACACGCTGCCGCGCTCGCGCTGTGTCTGCCAGGTCTGGCTCATGGGCGTACTGCCGTCATTCGATTATTGATCATTACACACTGCATGACATCACCGCGATGTAGGGTGCGTCCCACGCACCATTTTGTCGATCGGTGCGCAGGGCGCACCCTACATTTTAAATTAATCAGAGCTTCCTTAGTCATAGGTAACGCTCCCCGTCAGGATCTTGTGCGCGTCCGTGACCACATCGAAACCCGCCCGACCTTCCTCCTTGAGGGTGAAGCCAATGGTGAAATCCTGCTCCGGCAACAGCGGCGCCAGAAACTTCACGCTCGGCATGCCGGTCACCGTCACGGCGCGGCCCACCTGCTGAGACAGGGCGTGCGCCACCGCATCCAGCAACACCACGCCGGGCACCACCGGGTTGCCGGGAAAATGGCCCGCGAGGGAGGCATGCTGCATGGAAATTTTCATTTACCGATCCCGTCCTGATCCAAGGTTAGCCCACTCCGCCCCCACCCGCACTACACCTGCCGGTGTTGCACCAGGGAGCGTCCGCCGCGGCGCAACTTAATATAGTAACGGTGCAGGCGCGCGATCAGGAAGAGCAGGTTGATGCGCAGCTTGAGGCTCCACAAATGACGCGCATCGAACAGGTCCGCCGCCAGTACCGAGGTGATGGCGGTCTTGAGGCCCAGGTAATTGCGCGAATAGAAGAACAGATCCAGGAACGCCGGGTCGTACCAGCCGAAGATGAAGCGGAAGAAGATGCGCTGCGCGCCGCGGATGCGCCGCTCGTAGGAGCGGAAGTGGCGCGCGCCATAATCCCCGGTCCGGTGACATTCCAATATCGTCTGCGACACCACCTGGGCGGATTTCATGGTCAGGAACACGCCGGAGGAAAACACCGGATCGAGAAACGCGCCGGCGTCGCCCACCAGCACGTAGCCATCGCCGGCGTAGCGCTGCATGACGTAGGAAAAATTGCCGATGGAGCGCGCCGGAAATTTCTGCGTCGCATTACGCATGCGTTCCTGTACGAATGGCGTCGCCGCGATGGTGCGCTGTAGAAACGCGTCGTTCGCCGGGGTCGCGTTACCGACCACGGCGGTGTCCGAACCATCGTGCCCCCCGGCGGTTGCGCGGGTTGCCGGCGCGGCGGCATCCTGTTGGCGGGTTTTAAGATAGTCGTCCGTCACCACCATGCCGACGCTGGTGGTGTTGCCCTTGAATGGGATCATCCAGAACCAGCCGTGGGCAAAGGCCACGATCTGAATGTCGCCGGCGCGCTCGCCCGCGTCGCGCTCGACATGCTCGAAGTGGGAATAAAACGCCGTGCGGCTGTCGAGCTGGATGTC
>JAYSOL010000085.1:0-2480 GCA_043723045.1 Gammaproteobacteria bacterium
GCGCGGCACGGGCCGCACCAGGGCGCCCAGAAATCCACCAGCACCGGGATATCGCTGCGCTCCACCTGCCGCTGAAAATTATCCGCCGTCAGCACCAACGGTTTTCCGTCCAACAACGGCTGGTGACACACACCGCAACGCGGTGACTGGTCGAGGCGTTCACCCGGGACGCGATTGATACCCTGGCAGTGAGGACAGACGATATGTTTGCTATTGGACACGTTATCCCCTTTCTAATGGTATGCGGTATTCATTGGGGCGAGGCGCGCGGATTTCCAGCGAATGTCTCGTGCCTTGTTACCATGGTTTTTTTGCTCTATCCTCAACTGATCAAACGCCGCCACTGACCACCACCTGCACATGCCCTTCACTTCCCGGCCGTTCCTGCTGGTACTCGCGTCCTTATTGGTATTTTCCGCTTGCAGCCAGATGCCGCAGCGGCCGGCCGCGCTGGCGCGGGGGGACTACCGCTATGTCGAAAGCTATCTCGAATGGTACATCCCGCAGCTGATGAAAAAGCACCACGTTCCCGGGGTCAGCATTGCCCTGGTGGACGGACAGAAAATCGTCTGGGCGCGCGGCTTCGGTTACGCCGACCGGGAAAAGGCCATCCCCGCCAGCGCCACCACCATCTACCAGACCGGCTCCATCTCGAAGGTGATCACCGCCACGGCGGTGATGCAGCAGGTGGAACAGGGACGCATCGACCTGGACGAGCCGGTGCAGAAATACCTGCCCGGATTCTCCATGCGCTCGCGTTGGGGTACCACGCCCGCACCGAGCGCGCGCGCCCTGCTGTCGCATCATGCCGGCCTGCCGACTTACTACCTTAAGGGTTTTTTCAGTAACCAATCCCTGACCAGTTTGATCGCGGAACTCAAGCCGGAATACCTCGCCTACCCACCCGGCCAGGTCTTCAACTATTCGAATCTGGGACCCGATCTCATGGGTCTGGCGATGGAAAACCTCTCCGGCGTGCCGTTCGCCGAACACATGCAGCGCTCATTGCTCAAACGCCTGGGCATGCACAACTCCTCATTCACCCTGAGCCCGGAAGCGACACCACTACTGGCGCGCGGCTATGTCGACGGGCAGGCATCCGACCCGGTGCAGGTACGCGACGTGCCGGCCGGCGCACTCAGCAGCAACGTGCTGGACCTGGGCCGCTTTATCCAATTCACCCTGGGTGACGGCTCCCTCGACGGACAGCGGGTGCTGGCACGAAAATACCTGGATGCCATGCTGCAGCCACAATACCCCAACAGCCCCCTGGATTTCGGCCAGCGTTTCGGCCTCGGCTGGATGTTGAGTGGCATCGACCTGCCGCAGGCGGGCGCCGTCGCCTGGCACAATGGCAGCACCAAGGCCTTCGTCAGCCAGATGGTGATCCTGCCGGAGAAAAAACTCGGCGTGGTGGTGCTGGCCAACGCCAATAGCGCCGGCCCTTTGGTGTATGACGTCGCCGAACAGGCACTCAAGCTGGCGTTGGAGGCGCGCGACGGCATACGCCCACCCGTTGCAAGCACCAACACCGCGGTGGCGCTGCCGCTCGCGACCCTGCAACAGTATGTCGGTGACTACAGCCTCATGGGCACCCTCGCGCACATCCGTATGCATCACGGCCGCTTGCAGCTGCAGGTACTGGATCACACCCTCGAACTGGTGCCGGAAAGCGCCACCGATTTTCACGCGGAGTATCGCCTGCTGGGGCTGATGTCCGTGCGCATCCCGTTTCCGCAGCTGCAATTCGTGCGCGTCGATGGGCGTGACTTCATGTTGCTGCGCGATCGCGTAGTGAGTGTGGCGGAGAAGATTCCGCCGTACGTAGTGCCGGAAATATGGCGCACGCGTACGGGTAATTATCACATCACCAACCCGGATAAGGACTACCTGGTCAATCTCGACCACTGCCGCATGCTGATGGAAGACGGCAAGCTGCTGCTGGACATCAAGATCTCGGGCATCGAAGACCGCCGGGTAAAAGTAGTGGTAGTGCCGCTGTCGGACAATGAAATCTACGTGTTCGGACTCGGCCGCAATGTCGGCGACGTGGCGCGCATGGAAAGCGACGGGGCCAAGACCCGCATGTGGTATTCAGGTTATCTGTTTGAACGCGAGGCCGATGCAACTGCGGAACAGACCATAGCCGCCTATCCCACCGCCCGCTGAGCGGTCACAGCGGATTCTTCGGACCGACCTCCCGCCAGCCATGCACACTGCCGGTGGTATGCGGACTAGTGACGTAGCTCACGGAAAACAATACCTTCGACGCATACGGTGCCTGCACCGCCGCTTCGCTGCCGATCAGGCGTACCCCGGCCAGATCGAGGCGACTATCGATGGCCTTGATCGCCACAGGTGCCTGGATGACGCTGCTGGTGATGGTGACATTGGCGTCATCCGCCCGCAGGCCGCCCTGCAGACCTCCGATACGACTGTCCTCGATGGCGACCGAGGCATCGGTGATGCGCACTTCTCTG
>JAYSOL010000086.1:0-1575 GCA_043723045.1 Gammaproteobacteria bacterium
CGATGCCGCGCGGATCCTTGTTGATCAGTTTCTTGTAATCGTCCACCCAACCGATGGCACCAAACACAAAGGTGGTGAACAACACCACCCAGATAAAGCGGTTAGTGAGGTCCGCCCACAACAGCGTGGCGACAAACACCGCCACCAGGATCAAGGCACCGCCCATGGTCGGTGTACCGGCCTTGACCAAGTGTGTTTGCGGGCCGTCATTGCGCACCGTCTGACCAATCTGATAGAAACTTAAGCGGCGGATCATGACCGGTCCGACGATAAAGCAGATGCCCAGCGCCGTGAGCACACCGAGGATCGCGCGCAGCGTGAGGTAACGGAATACGTTAAAGAACGTAATGTCCCGGGCAAGCCAGTCGAACAGGTAAAGCAGCACTTAGTTGCTCCTCCCGGCGGCGCCGGCGGTGATCTGCTCGACCACCTTTTCCATGCGCATGACGCGCGAACCCTTGACCAGCACGGTCATGCCCGGGTGTATGCAGGCCAGCAGGTCCTCGACCAGGGCCTGCTGGCTGGGGTAGTGTTGCGCGCCGTCGCCGAATCCCGCCACCGCGCTCTTGCTCAACTCGCCCACCGCGAACAAGCGGTGCACGCCCAGGCGGCGCGCGATCTCGCCCACGCGCCGATGGATCTCCGCCGCCGCGTCACCCAGCTCGGCCATGTCGCCCAGCACCAGCACACGCTCACCCTCGGCCTCCTTCAATACTTCCACGCCGGCCACCAGGGACGATGGATTGGCGTTGTAGGTGTCGTCCAAAATACGCGCGCCCTTGGCGCCCGCCTTGACCTCCAGGCGGCCGGACATCGCCTTGAGCTTTTCCAGGCCCTTCTTGATATCGTCCAGCTTCACGCCGGCGGCGATGGACGCGGTGGCGGCGGCCAGCGCATTCATCACATTGTGTTTACCCAGCAGGCTCAGTCGCATTGTTATCTCCCCTTGTGGAGTCTTAAGTCGTATCACGCTGCCGCTGATGGCGAGCGTGCAATCGGCGCTGACGTCGGCGGGATGGTCCATGCCGAAGGTCAGAACACGGTTTTTTGCGGCGAGCTGCTGCCACAGCCCGGCATAGGCGTCATCGACATTGATCACCGCGATGCCGTCCTGCGCCAGACCGGAAAAAATCTCACCCTTGGCGCGCGCCACGGCCGCGACACTGCCGAGCCCCGCCAGATGCGCCTCACCCGCATTGGTGATCAGGGCCACCGTCGGGCGGGCGAGATGCGTCAGATAATCGATCTCGCCCGGGTGATTCATGCCCATCTCGATCACCGCGTAACGGTCGGAGGGCTTCAGCCGCAACAGCGTCAAGGGCACGCCGATGTCGTTGTTGAGATTGCCCTGGGTAGCGAGGCCCGCACCGGTTTCCGCCAGGATGGCGGCGAGCATATTCTTGACCGTGGTCTTGCCGTTGCTGCCGGTCACCGCCACCAGGGGAATGGAAAACTGCCTGCGCCAGTGGGCGGCGAGCTGGCCGAGAGCGATACGCGTATCCTCCACCATGATCGTCGGCAAGGTCGTCGGCAGCGTGCGACTGACCAAGGCGCCGGCGGCGCCCCTGGCTTCCG
>JAYSOL010000087.1:0-5918 GCA_043723045.1 Gammaproteobacteria bacterium
TCCTGCGTTTCCAGTACTTCCGCCATCTCGGCGCCTGTTCCCGACAGCGCTCTACCTCGCCCATCCATGGGCTCGCATGGCGGTCGCCCACCCTACAAATGCTCACCCCTAATACTTCTTGATCAATTCCATCTTGTCGCCATCACGCCGCATCTCCAGTCGCCCGAGAAACGACATGCCGAGCAACGGCGTGTCGGGTTGCGACCCTTCGATGACGCCCGCCTCGACGTTATGCAGTTCGATCTCGCCGATCTTGACGCTGTTCAGTGTCAGACCATAGATCTTGACGAAACCGGAGGCGGTCTTGGCGACGCCGGGCTGGCCCTTCAGATAATCGATGCCGACACGGCGCGCCGTGGCGCTGTTCATGGCGATGGTATTGGCGCCGGTATCCACCAGAAAGGTGAGCGGCACGCCATTGATGCTGCCGTCGGCGTGAAAAAATCCGTTGCTGCTGGCCCACAGGGTGGCGCTGGCGCGCGCCGAGCCGGTAAAGGCGGAGATCACCACACCCAGCTTGAGCACGCGGCGTTTGCCCTCGACCTCGATGACCGCCTCGTCGGTTTCCGTGCTGGCGCTGATCAGGCGTACGCCCTCCGGGCTCACCTCCCCCGCCTTGAGCACGCGCCGGCTGCCATCCACCAGCAGGATGGCCTTGCCATTAAACAGTGCATAAATCGACACACTCTCCGCGGCCCGCAGAGACAGCGGCGTGACCAGACTCAGCGTCAATAATAAGAAAGTTAAAATTAATCGGCGCATGCCCTTCCGTCGACCCGCGTTGACACGTTAGAATATTTTACATGAATGAAATTTTAGTGTTTCGCCACGCCGCCGGAGAAGGCCCCGGCTATTTCGCCCGCTTTCTCGACCGTCATGCCGTCCCCTTCCGCCTGATCAAGGTCGACCAGAACGAAGCCATACCGGAAAGCATAGACCATGTGGCCGGACTGGTCTTCATGGGCGGTCCCATGAGCGTCAACGATGACCTGCCGTGGATACCCAAGACACTCGACCTCATCCGCCGGGCCATCCAGGCCGACGTGCCGGTGCTGGGACACTGCCTCGGCGGGCAGCTCATGAGCAAGGCCCTCGGCGGCCAGATCGGCGCCAATCGCGTACGTGAAATCGGCTGGCTGCCGGTGGCGCGTGTGGACAATCCCGTCGCAGGCGACTGGCTCGATGGCCTGCCAGCGGAATTCGAGGCGTTTCACTGGCACGGCGAGACCTTTACCATCCCCACCGGCGCCACCCACATCCTCAAGAGCGACGCCTGCGCCCACCAGGCCTTCGCCATCGGCAAGAGCCTGGCGCTCCAGTGTCATGTGGAGATGCTGCCGAAGATGATCCACGACTGGTCCATCATCGGGCGCGAGGAGATCAAACACCCCTGCGCCACGGTCCAGAGCCTCGACCAGATGACGGTGGACATGGATCATCGCATCCAGCGCCTGCATAAGGTGGCCGACATCATCTATACCCGCTGGCTGCAAGGGATCGCTTGACCCGCCATGGGCCGGCAACGCGCAACGGCCTCTGACCACCCCCGGCATGGCAACGCACTGCGCATCGGCATCGATCTCGGCGGCACCAAGACCGAAGGCATCGTCATAGACGCGGCCGGACACATCCTCCACCGCCTGCGCCGGCCGACACCGCAAAGCGCCGGCTATACCGCGATACTCGACAACGTCCGCGCCCTGGTGCTGGAGCTGGAACAGGTCGCCGGCCACGCCTGCCCAGTCGGCATCGGCACCCCCGGCGCCCTGTCCACGCGCAGCGGGGCGCTGAAAAATTCCAACACCGTGTGCCTCAACGGTCAGCCCTTGCACACCGACCTCGAAAAATTACTCGACCGTCCCGTACGCCTGGCCAACGACGCCAACTGTTTTGCCTTGAGCGAAGCGCTGGATGGTGCCGCGGCCGGACTGCCCGTGGTGTTCGGCGTCATTCTGGGCACGGGTGTGGGCGGTGGCATTGTGGTCAACGGCCAGTTGATCGAGGGGCGGCAACATATCGCCGGCGAGTGGGGGCATAATCTGCTGGAAGCGGACGGCCCGGAGTGTTACTGCGGCCGCCGGGGATGCGTCGAGACCCTGATCTCGGGGCCCGGCCTGACGCGGGACTACGCCGGGCATGCCGGCGGCGCCAGCATCGACGTACAGCAAATACTCACGCGTGCCGCCGCGGGGGAGGCGGCGGCGGAGGCCGCCCTGCAACGGTTCTTCGCCCGTTTCGGCCGCGCCCTGGCGGTTGTCATCAATATCCTCGACCCGCACGCGATCGTGCTGGGCGGTGGGCTCTCCAACCTGCAGCGGCTGTACACCGAGGGGGTGGCGCAGGTACAGCGGCACGTGTTTAACGATGAACTGCGCACCCTCATCCTGCCCAACCGGCACGGCGACAGCTCCGGTGTGCGTGGTGCGGCACAGCTGTGGACCGTCGGGGAATAAGGCTCGGCGTTTATTGATGTCGGTCAAAGATTGTGCGGCGGCTACCGCGCATCATGCGCGGGTGTTTTCAACCCGGCACCACCGGGGCATTCCTCAACGTAGCGGAAAAAAGGAGAAGGCAATGAAACGTCACCTTGTCAGCCTCATGACCGGCCTGCTGCTTGCCTGCGTTGCCGTCAGCGCCTATACCCCGCCGACCTATGCCGCGGACAAAACCCAGGCGCGCGAACAAGAACAGGTCTATGGCCATGAACTCATGACCGAACAAGAACGCGCCGAGCACCGCACGCGCATGCGCGCCTTCAAAACCGAACAGGAGCGCGAACAGTTCCGCCTCGAACATCACAAGAAGATGCAGGCACGCGCCAAAGAACGTGGCGTCACCCTGCCGGACGAACCCCTGCCGCGCGGTAAGGGCATGGGTGGCGGGAAAGGTGCGGGGATGGGCGGCGGGGGACGTCCCTGAATCCAGGAAACCAGCGTGCTACAGTCTCGACGCGCTTTCGTCGGATAGGACGAAGCCGCCGCCGCCAGCCACCCCGCCAAACCTCGCACCCGCAACCAGTTCGGGTATACTTTGCACCCTTCTCCACACAAAGAAACACAAGGGTCGTTATGCGCGTGTCGAAATTCCTGCTGTCCACCGTTAAAGAAACCCCCGCCGATGCGGAGATCGTCAGCCACCGCCTGATGCTGCGCGCCGGCATGATCCGCAAGCTCGCCGCCGGCCTCTACACCTGGCTGCCCCTGGGCCTGCGCACCCTGCGCAAGGTGGAGAAAATTGTGCGCGAAGAAATGGACCAGACCGGGGCGCAGGAGGTGCTGATGCCGGCGGTGCAACCGGCGGAACTGTGGCAGGAATCGGGTCGCTGGGAGCAATACGGCGGCGAACTGCTGCGCCTCAAGGACCGCCACCAGCGTGACTTTTGTTTCGGCCCGACCCACGAGGAGGTCATCACCGACCTGATGCGGCGCGAGATCAAAAGTTATCGCCAACTGCCGGCCAATTTCTACCAGATCCAGACCAAGTTCCGCGACGAGATGCGCCCGCGCTTTGGTGTGATGCGTGCGCGTGAATTTCTCATGAAGGATGCCTATTCATTCCATCTCGACCAGGCCTCCCTCGTCGAAACCTATGGCGTCATGAAGGACACCTACCCCCGCATCTTCACCCGCTTAGGGCTGGCCTTCCGTCCGGTGGAGGCCGACACCGGCGCCATCGGCGGCAGTGCGTCGCATGAATTCCATGTGCTTGCCGATTCCGGCGAAGATGCCATCGCACTGTGCGACCAGTGCCAGTATGCCGCCAATGTGGAGCTCGCCCCGGCGCTGCCGCCGATAGGCAAGCGCCGGTTGCCCGCGGCGGGCATGACGACCGTGGACACACCGGGCCAACACAGCATCGAGGAGGTCAGCCGCTTCCTCAAGATCGACCCCAAGCAGACGGCCAAGACACTCCTGGTCAAGGGTGTGGGCGGTGTGGTCGCCTTGATACTGCGCGGTGATCACGAACTCAACACCGTCAAGGCGGAAAAGATTCCTGAGGTGGCGAAACCCCTGACGTTTGTCACCCCGGGCGAAGTGAAACTCGAGGCCGGCTGCGAACCCGGCTCGGTCGGCCCGGTGGGACTCAAGATCACCATCATCGCCGACGAGAGCGCGGCGCGCCTGAGCGACTTCGTGTGCGGCGCCAATCGGGACAACCAGCACCTCAAGGGTGTGAACTGGGGCCGCGACCTGCCCGAACCCACGGTCGCCGACCTGCGCAACGTGTTGCCGGGCGACCCATGCCCGGCGTCCCAGACCCGCGGCAAGGAATGCGCGGGCACGCTGACCATCCGCCGCGGCATCGAGGTGGGGCACATCTTCCAGCTCGGCACCCAGTACAGCGAGGCGATGAAGGCCACCTGTCAGGGGGAAGACGGCAGCTTTGTTACCATGGCCATGGGCTGCTACGGCATCGGCGTGTCGCGCATCGTCGCCTCGGCCATCGAACAGAACCACGACGACAACGGCATTATCTGGCCGGATGCCATCGCGCCGTTTCATATCGCCCTCGTGCCCATCGGCTATCACAAGTCGGCGCGCGTCAAGGAGGCCGCCGACCAACTCTATGCCGATCTGCAACAGGCCGGCTACGACGTGCTGTTCGACGACCGCAACGAGCGTCCCGGCGTGATGTTCGCCGATATGGATCTCATCGGCATCCCGCACCGCCTGGTGCTGGGCGACAAAGGCCTCGACAAGGGCATGGCCGAATACAAGGCGCGGCGCGATAAGGCGGCGCAGGATATTCCCCTGGCCCAGCTGATTAATGAGATTGGGCAGCGCGTACAGCGCTAGGCACACCAAACGTCCGTCACTACCACAGCGGTTTCATGCAGTGCGGGAGCTCGCGCACGCACTCCAGGCAAACACAATACCTGCTAGAATTAAGCGTTAATCGCCGCCGACGATACCTGTAGTGATATCAAAGGATCCCCGGAAATAGCTATGAAGAGTCCAAAAAGCATCGAACCGCTGATCCGCGACGGCCTCGTGGATGAGGTCATACGCCCGCTCAAGAGTGGTAAAGAGGCCTCGGTCTATGTGGTCCTCGCGGGCGGCGAGATCCGCTGCGCCAAGGTGTACAAACAGGCCAGCCAACGCAGCTTCCGCCAGGCGTCCCAGTACACGGAAGGCCGCAAGGTGCGCAACAGCCGTCAGGCGCGCGCCATGGAGAAAGGCAGCCGCTATGGCCGCAAGGAACAGGAAGACGCCTGGCAAAACTCCGAGGTGAATGCGCTTTACCGCCTCGCCGCCGCGGGGGTGCGCGTGCCGAAACCCCATTGTTTCGTCGACGGTGTGTTGCTGATGGAGCTGGTGGCGGATGCCGCTGGCAATGCCGCCCCCAGGCTCAATGACTTAACGCTGACGGATGTGGAGGCGCGCACCTATCACGCCATGCTCATCACCCAGGTCGTGCGCATGCTGTGCGCCGGACTGATCCACGGCGATCTGTCGGAATACAACGTGCTGGTGGACGCCCAGGGCCCGGTGATCATCGACCTGCCCCAGGCGGTCGACGCCGCCGGCAACAACAACGCCGCCCGCATGCTGGAACGCGACGTGGATAATCTCACCGTCTACTTCGGCCGTTTCGCCCCGGATCTTTTGACGACAGACTATGGCAAAGAAATCTGGGAACTGTATACCAACAGCGAGCTACACCCGGACAGCGTGCTGACCGGACGTTTCGAGCGCAGCGAGATACCCGCCGATGTGGACGGTATCCTGCGCGAGATCGATGCCGCGCGCGACGAGGAGATGGCACGCCAGCGTTTTCGGCAGGAGGCCGCTGACGCGGAATAGTTTTCACCGCCAAGCCTTGTAGGTCGGGTTCCCCCATGGCCCATAAATGAGGGCCACATTGCGGGGACAAGAGCGCAGCGTAACCCGACATTTCGTCGCAGACCAAGGTGGAGC
>JAYSOL010000088.1:0-5620 GCA_043723045.1 Gammaproteobacteria bacterium
TGTGCTGCGCCGATGATAAGTTTTGCGGACGACCAGCCGCTACCCGCCAATGTGGATAGCCAGAACATCGCGGTCGTCCGCGACGGCGATGTTAAGAAAGACGACACATACTCGCTTTCCAGCAAGCGCGCCCGGTCCCCGGAACGGGCCGAGAGTACCGATTGTTTCTATGAGGAGAACAAGGCCGAACAGGATTGCCGCGGCGTTAAATCCGGCACGCGTTGATCCTGAAGGCTCACCACAGAAGTGCGCGCCTCCCGAGGGAGCAACACACGTAAGACCCCGTTGCTTCCATTTTTCCTCCGGCCGTCCAGGCCGGAGGGGTTTTTCTCCTGCGGAAACTGCCAGCGCTAAACCGGGCCATCCGTCACAGGTTGCACAACCGGACCGCAACCCCCTTTGCTCTGGTACATGATCGGCGCAGCCAGTGGCCCTGTGCGCCGGCGTACTTTCACCGTTCGCGCCGCTGTATTACCATAGGCCACCTCATCACCTCGCTATCCCATTGAGTATGACCCCTGACTTCCCCCCGGATTGGCCGCGCACGGCGCCACCCCCTGCCAGCGGTGTATTGCGCGCCGCACCCGAGGATTTTATCGTCGACGAGATCCTCACCATCGCCCTGAGCGGCAGCGGCGAACACGTCTGGCTCAAGGTACGCAAGCGTGGCTGGACCACCGACCGGGTGGCGCAGCAGCTGGCGCGCGCGGCAGGGGTTGCGCGGCGTGACGTGGGCTTCGCCGGCATGAAGGACCGGCACGCCGTCACCACGCAGTGGTTCAGCGTGCAACTGCCCGGGCGTGACGCACCGCGTTGGGTGGAGGCATTGCCGTCGGGCATCGAGGTGCTGGAGGAGGTGCGCCATGCACGCAAGCTCCAGTCCGGCGCGCTGGCGGGCAACCGCTTCGCCATCACCCTGCGTGAATGCACTGGCGACCGCGCGCTGCTGGGCGCGCGTGTGGATACTCTGCGTGTTCACGGTACGCCCAACTATTTCGGCGAGCAACGTTTCGGCCACCACGGCGCCAACGTGGAGCGTGCACTGGCGATGTTCACCGGGAAACTACGCACCCGGGACCGTACCCTGCGTGGCATTTATCTTTCCGCCGCCCGCTCCTATTTGTTCAACGAGGTCCTGGCGCAGCGTGTGCGCACCAACACCTGGGAGTCGGGGCTGGACGGTGAGGCCTTCCTGCTCAATGGCACCCACAGTTTTTTTATCGCCGACCATATCGATGCACTATTGATCGAGCGACTTCAAGCGCACGACATCCATCCGAGCGGCCCACTTTGGGGTCAGGGGGAGGCGTTGCCCCACGCCAGCGTGCGACAGATGGAGGATGAAGTGCTGGCGCGCCACGCGGACCTCACTACCGGTCTGGCGGCCGCCGGCCTGCGTCAGGAACGGCGCGCGCTGCGCCTGTTCCCGCAGGACCTGGTGGCGGAATGGGCCGATGCCACCTCCCTGCGTATCGGATTTCAGTTGCCGCCGGGCAGTTACGCCACGGTGGTGCTGCGGGAGCTGGTCGACTACCGTGTTGCCACAGCGATGGTGGACGAGGACTAAGTCTTAATTCTGTCCGTATAGCCTATTCTGCATTTTTCCCGCGCAAGTCGTAGGTTGGGTTTACCCTAAAGGGCACGCGAGCCCGAAGGGCGTAACCCAACAAAACCACTGATCCATCAAAGCAACACCTGCTCGATCCCGCCAGCCCGCGCCTTGTCGATGAAGGCGCGCTGCCAGTGTTGTCCGAGGCGTTTGTTGGCGAGTTCCACCACGATGTACTCGGTATCGAGCCCGGTATCGTCGGCGTAGCGCGACAGGCCCTGTTGGCAGGCGGGGCATGAGGTGAGGATTTTTACGTTGCCGTTTTGCGCGCGATTCCCGCCGGTGAGTTGTTGCACCCCGGCCAGCAACTCCTCCTGTTTGCGATAGCGCAACTGGGTGGCGATATCCGGACGCGAGATCGCCATGGTGCCGGCCTCGCCGCAGCAGCGATCGGACAGTAGCACGTCCTGCCCCATGAGGGCCGAGGCCACGCGCACCGGGTTGTAGGTCTTCATCGGCGTGTGACAGGGATCGTGGTAGAGGTATTGCACACCGCTGACGCCCTCCAGGTTGACGCCTTTTTCCATCAGATATTCGTGGATGTCCAGCAGCCGGCAGCCGGGGAAGATCTTGTTGAACTGATATTGCTGCAGCTGGTCCATGCAGGTGCCGCAGGACACGATCACGGTCTTGATATCGAGGTAGTTGAGCGTGTTGGCCAGGCGGTGGAACAATACCTGGTTGTTGACGGAGATCTGTTTGCCTTTTTCCGCGTCGCCGCCGGCGGTCTGCGGATAGCCGCAGCACAGATAACCCGGCGGCAGCACCGTCTGCGCGCCCACGTCGTATAGCATCGCCAGGGTCGCCAGGCCCACCTGACTGAACAGCCGCTCCGAGCCGCAGCCGGGGAAATAAAACACCGCGTCGGAGTCCTCCGTGACCTTGGCCGGGTCGCGCAGGATCGGCACCACCTTGCTGTCTTCCAGGCCCAGCATGGCGCGCGTGGTCTGTGCCGGCAGGCCGGCGGGCATGGGTTTGCGCACGAAGTTGATCACCTGCGCCACCACCGCGGTCTGACCGGTGCTGGCGGCGGGCACTTTGTGCCGATCCACCAGGCGCAGACCGCGGGCCACGCGGTAGGCCAGGCGTTGTGCTGCATAGCCCCACTGGATCATGCCCTTGCGCATGAGCTTGATGGTGGTGGGATCGGTGACGTTGAGGAAGGCCATGGACGCCCAGGTGCCGATGCTGAAACTTTTTTTGCCGTGTGCCTTGAGGATGGTGCGCATGCGGATGGAGACATCGCCGAAGTCGATGTCCACCGGGCACGGGCTGAGACACTTGTGGCAGACGGTGCAGTGATCCGCCACGTCGTTCATCTCGTCGAAGTGGCGGATGGAGATGCCGCGCCGCGTTTGTTCCTCGTACAGAAACGCCTCGATGATGAGGCCGGTGGCGAGTATTTTATTGCGCGGGGAATAGAGCAGGTTGGCGCGCGGGATATGCGTATTGCACACCGGCTTGCACTTGCCGCAGCGCAGGCAGTCCTTGACCATGTGGTTGAGCTCGCCCAGGGCGCTGGCCTCGAGGATCAGTGCCTCCTGCTCCACCAGGCGCAGGGACGGCGTATAGGCGTTCCGCAGGTCGGAGCCCGCCATGAGCTTGCCCGGATTGAACAGGTTGGCCGGATCCACCTTGCGCTTGTAGTCGGTGAAGGCCGTGACCGTATCGGCATGCAGAAACTGCATCTTGGTGATGCCAATGCCGTGCTCGCCGGAGATGACGCCATCCAGGGACTCGGCCAGCTGCATGATGCGCGCCACCACGCGCTCGGCCTCGTGCAGCATGGCGTAGTCGTTGGAGTTGACCGGGATGTTGGTGTGCACGTTGCCGTCGCCGGCGTGCATGTGGGTGGCGACGAACAATCGGCCGGAACGCATGCGCGCATGGATGGCGTCCAGGTGGTTGCGCACCCCCTGCATCTCCTGGCCGACAAAGATTTCCTTGAGGTGACGCTCGACCATCTGGCGATAGGAGATACGCAGCGCGCGCCGTTGCAACAGGCTGAACAGGGTTTCCCCCGGCTCAATAACGGCGCGCACCGCCTCATCCAATAATGGCAGGTGATCCGCCGCCGCGTCGTCCATGTGTTCCAGTAGGTCGGTCCAACGGGCGTGAATGGTGTTCAAGTGCGCGCGCGCCGCGGATTTCTTCGCCTCGAGTATGGTCTGGTTTTCCACACTCTGTTCGAAGGCCGGCGCCTGACCCGCGACCACCTTGTTCAGCTCCGGCAGGCTGCCCGCCAGATAGTCCTGCACCGCCTCCAGCATGCGTAGCTTGTTGCGCGTGGACAGTTCGATGTTGATGCGTTCGATGCCGTCGTTGTAGTCCGCCAGGCGGTCGAGGGGGATGACCACGTCCTCGTTGATCTTGAAGGCGTTGGTGTGGGCGGCGATGGCGGCGGTGCGTGCGCGATCCAGCCAGAAGCGGCGGCGCGCCTCCGGACTCACGGCGATGAAACCCTCGGCGTCCCGCGCGTTGGCCAGGCGCACCACGACGGAGGCGGCGGCGGCCACCGCGTCCTCGTCGTCGCCGACGATGTCGATCAGCAGCACCATCTTGGGCAAGGTGCTGCGCGCCGCCTTGGTGGAGTACTTGACTGCGCGCACGTAGCGTTCGTCCAGGTGCTCCATGCCGGCGAGCTGCACCGATTCCAGGGCATCGAGATAATCCTTCGTTTCCACAATGGCCGGCACCGCGCGTCGCAGGTCCGCGCCGAAAAACTCCAGGCACACGGTGCGGATAAAGGCCGGCATGCGGTGCAGCACGAACACCGCCGAGGTGATCAGGCCGTCGCAGCCTTCTTTCTGGATGCCCGGCAGACCGCCGAGGAATTTGTCGGTCACGTCTTTGCCGAGACCAGCCTTGCGCAGGCTGCGGCCGGGCAGGTTCAGCACCTGCGCCACGCCCAGGGGCGTGCGGCCGTCCGCGGCGTAGCGCTGGATGCGGAAGCTGACCGTCTCCTGTTCGTGAATCTTGCCGAGATTGTGATTGAGGCGTTCGACCGTAAGCCACTGGGCATCCGGCGTCACCATGCGCCACGACACCAGGTTGTCCAGGGTGGTGCCCCACAACACCGCCTTTTTGCCGCCGGCGTTCATGGCGATGTTGCCGCCGATGCAGGAGGCGTCCTGCGACGTGGGGTCCACGGCGAACACATAGCCACCGGCCTCGGCGCGTTGCGATACGCGGTTGGTCACCACCCCGGCCTCGGCGCGGATCGTGGCGACGTCATGCCCCACGCCCGGCAGACGTTGCAGTGTCACCGGCCCCAGGCCCTCGAGTTTTTCCGTATTGATGATGACGCAGTCGTCACTCAGGGGCACCGCACCCCCGGTATAGCCGGTGCCGCCGCCGCGCGGAATGATCGCCAGGCCGAGCTCGCGGCAGGCGCCGACCACCCGCGCCATCTCCGCCTCGCTATCGGGGCTGACCACCACCAGGGGATACTCCACGCGCCAGTCGGAGGCGTCGGTCACGTGGGACACCCGCGCCAGTCCGCTGAAGTCGATGTTGTCGGCGCGCGTGACCCGCGCCAACTCGCGCCGCACGCGCCGGCGCAGCGTCTCCTGCCGCGGGAACCAGTCTTCGAACACGCCGACGGCGGAGCGCGCGCGTTGCGTCAGTTTGAGCGCGAGGGGATTGGCGTTGGAACGTTTCTCGATCTGGTCGAGGCGGTGATGCAGCGCCTGGATCAACAGGGCGCGGCGCTTGCGGTTCTCCAGCAGATCGTCCTGGATGAAGGGGTTGCGCGTGATGACCCAGATATCCCCCAGCACCTCGAACAACATGCGCGCCGAGCGCCCGGTGACGCGCTCGCCGCGCAAGATATTAAGGACATCCCACATCTCCGCGCCCAGCAGGCGGATGACGATTTCCCGGTCGGAAAACGAGGTGTAGTTGTAAGGTATCTCGCGGATGCGGGTGACGGGCTTGAAGGTCATTGTGGCGGGACATAAACCAATATAAGGATACGGCTATTGTATCAGGGAGCGGGGGATTTTGATGCCT
>JAYSOL010000089.1:0-10845 GCA_043723045.1 Gammaproteobacteria bacterium
CCTAAAGGGCACGAGAGCCCGAAGGGCGGTGCGTGTGTTGTTGGGGCTTCAGCCCCTTACAACCACGGCCTACCCCTTGCGGGTGTAACCCAACAAAACTTAAGCCTACGCGGCGGAAGCATCGACGCTGCTTCACCTAATCCACGCCAGCGCGGTTTCCGGCTCCAAACGACTGCGGTAATCGCTGTTAACGAACGCCTCGAGCACGTTGCCGTCCTTCGCGACCAGGTAGGTAGCGGGCATGGGAAGCTCATAGCTTTCGTCACCATTGTGCGCCTTCAGGTCGATACCGAAGGCCTTGTAGATGGGTTTCAGGTTCTCCTCGACCGTGAACACCAGGCCGAACTGGCGGGCGACCTTGTTGCCCTGGTCGGAGAGCACGGGAAATTTCAGGTCATGTTTCTGTTGTGTAGTTAAGGAATAATCAGGGGTCTGCGGCGAGATGGCCACGCCGGTAAAATTCTTTCCATCGTAGGCGAAGGTGTGTCCGATCCGGACAATATGGTCGATCCAGGCCTTGAGCGCCGAGGGAATGGAAAAGTTGTAGATCGGCACTGTGAGCAGCAAAATATCGGCCGCACGCAGCTCGCTAACCAGGCGATCCGAAAGCGCCGTGGCACTGCGCAGCTCGTCCGTAAATTTCTCTCCCGGTGTGTAGAAACCGGTTATGGTCTGGCTGGCAATATGCGGAATGGGGTTCTCTACTACATCCCGGCGAACGATACGATCGCTGGGATTTCGTTTAACCCAGGTGTGCTCGAAATAGTCGCCGAGCGCACGCGACTGGGAGCCAGCTGTACGTGAACTGGCGTCGACTCGTAAAATGGTTTTCATGCTGTCTCTCCACTGGTTTAGATGGAGAGAACGATAGGCCGTGCGCGAGGTTGGATAAATCGTTTATGACGCACTGCACTCATGCAGTGCTGAGCATGAATGAGTAGCGGAAGACAGGGCAGGCCTGCTGGGGCCGGGCAGCGGAAGACATTCTTGTACGAGAAACTATCGATCCGCCCAGGAACGTCTCGCCGCTGCTGGCCTCTTTTTGAAGTGAACCAGGTATCTTTTCCAGATCGTTATCAGGCCAGTGATAGATTGTCTGTTGTATTGTTCGTGGCCCACAGGCGTTTTTGTGCAACAGAGTCATGCGCAATCTGCACGAACCCGGCATCTCAATTTGATAGCATAAAATCCGCAACACAAAACCAAGGCTCCGGCGATCACTGCCAGTGAATCTGGTTGCAACCTGCTAATAACATCGACGCAGGTTAGGCAGACGCTGGGGGTTTTGTCGCGCGATCTTCTCATGCGTATACTGCATGAATGGATACAGAGAATATGCGGATATTCGTCGAAGTCGCGCGCCGTGGAAGTTTTGCAGCGGTGGCCCGCGACCGGGATGTCGATCCCTCGTCAGTATCGCGAGCCGTGGCCCAGTTGGAAGACGATCTCGGGGTATGCCTGTTGCAGCGCTCGACCCGTCGGGTCGCGCTCACGGAGGCGGGGGAAATTTATCTCGCGAGGGTCACCACGCTGGTGGACGAGCTGGCTCATGCCCGCGACGAAGCGCGCGGCATAAGCGCAGGCCCGGTCGGCACCTTGCGTCTGACCGCCGCCGTCTCTTTTGGCAACACCGTGCTCACCCCCTTGCTGCCGGAGTTTCGCGATCGTTATCCCGCAGTGAAGCTCGAACTGCTGCTGACCGATACTGTACTCGACCTGGTGGCAGAACGTGTGGATCTTGCCATCCGTTTCGGACGCCGTTCCGATGCCGATTTCGTTGCCACAAAGCTGTTCGATACCCAATACCGGGTCTGTGCAAGCCCGGCCTATCTCAACAATAAGAAAGCGCCCCTGGCCCCGGAGGAATTGCAGCAGCATTCGTGCCTGCTGCTCGCATTGCCGGATTACCGTACACGCTGGCTGTTTCGCGACCAACAGGGAGTAGTACGGGTGGTACCTGTTCACGGCGATGTGACGATCCTGAGCACGCTTGCCTTGCGCGCCTGTGCACTGACGGGAATGGGACCGGCGCTGCTGCCGAACTGGCTGATCGACGAGGACATAGCTATGGGGCGACTGGTCGATCTATTCCCGGATTATCGGGTTGCCGCGACCGATTTCGATACTGCTACTTGGCTGTTGTACCCGAGCCGGACATATCTACCTAACAAAGTGCGCGTCATGATCGACTTTCTGAGGCAGCATCTAGGCTGATAAAATCCTGATTAACAATTTTCGGTGCGTCATTTTGTAAAAAGTGCCTACTCTTTGTAATCGCAGGGCGAATAACGCCTTCTCGGACTCGCCTCATTTCTCATACGGGCCTGGTGTTGCAGTCTGGATTCCACTGGCACTGCACTACGTAATAACAACACGTCGTCAGGTGCCCGCCGGAGCGCTGGTTTTTTCCTCCATCGTCGCCATGGTGTTCGCTATCCACGTCTCCGCCAGCTGCCGGATTTCCTCCGGTGTCTTGCCGTGACTGTCGATCGCCGGGCCGATGACGATGCGTATGGTGCCCGGACGTTTGATGAACCCGCGGCGCGGCCAATAGCTGCCGGCATTGTGCGCCACCGGCACCACCGGGTGGCCGGTCCTGGCCGCGAGCACCGCGCCGCCGATGCCGTGGCGCTTGGTCTGACCCACGGCCATGCGCGTGCCCTCGGGAAACACCACCACCCAGCGCCCGGTCGCGAGCCGGTCGCGCCCCTGGTCGACGATCTGATCGATGGCCTTGCGCCCGGCATTGCGATCGATGGCGATGGGCTGCGTCATGGCCAGCCCCCACCCGAAAAACGGCACCCACAGCAGCTCGCGTTTGAGCACCCACACCTGGGGCGGGAAGATCTGCTGGAACGCCAGCGTCTCCCAGGACGACTGGTGCTTGGAAAGAATGATGGCGGGCTGCTGCGGCAGGTGCTCGGCCCCCTCGAGCCGGTAGTCGAGACGGCACAACACCTTGAGCAGCCAGATATGAAAGCGCGCCCACTGGCTGATGAAGCGATAGCGCTTTAATGGCGCAAACGGAAACGTGAGCACCGCCAGAATGGCGTACACCGTGACCGTGGAAAACATGACAAAATTGAACAGCAGCGAACGCAGTATCAGCATATCAGGGATTAGGCATCTGGCCGGTCAATAATGCGTCGGCGAAGGCCGCGAGGTCGTCGAAGACCGGCACGCCCGCGGGTATCGCGGGCTCGTTGGCCATCACTTCGCCGCCGCTGCGCAACAGCACCGGTCGGGTCGCCGCGGCCTGCGCCGCCTTGACGTCATCCAGGGAACCACCGACCGTGTATACCCCGGACAGATTCACCTTCAGCCGCTCCGCGATCTCCTCGAACAGACCCGGCGACGGCATGCGGCAACGGCACTTGTCCTCCGGCGCATGGGGGCAGATGAAGATCGCCTCGATCTCGCCGCCCTTCTGGCGGACGGCATCCAGCATCTTCATGTGGATGCGATTCAGCACCTCGATCTTAAGCTCGCCGGTGGCGACCGCCGGTTGATTGGTGACCACCACGACACGGTAACCGTCACGCAGCAGACGTGAGATCGCCTCCTTGGCGCCCGGCAGCGGCGTCCAGTCGGCAACCTTGAGGATGGGTGCTACGGCACTGTTGATAACACCGTCGCGGCTGAGGATAACCAGTTTCACGCGCTCTCCCGTGTCGTTGCGTAGTTAGCAGGCATCGCAATATTCTCCGTAGGGTGAGGCGGAGTTTTCACGAACACAATAACGTGCAGTGCCCTGCCTAAGAGCCATTATAACGTGTGTTCGTGCCGCCGAACGGGTGCAACTGGTTTTGTTGCACCCCGGGCTGGAAGCATTGCCCACCAGCGGAAGCCGATCGACGCCGCGGGCGGTGGGCAATGCCCACCCTACAAAACAATAGCCGGCGCCTGTGTGGCGGCGACTAATCACGGAATTCCGACACGCGGATGCGCCCGTTGATCATACGACTCTGACGCGCCTCGAGCTTCTGCATCTTGTCCCAGAACGTCTGGTTCAAGTCGAACTCCGCACTGATGGCGGTGCCGAGGATGAGGATGAGAAGATCCGCCACTTCCTCCGCCAGCGCCTCCTTGGGCTTGCCCTTGGTGACACACGCCGAAATCTCGCCCAACTCCTCCGCCATGAGCGCCACGCGGTAGGCCAGCTCCTCGCCGCCGGTGGCCTTGAAGTTGTGCTTGTCGTGGAACGCCTGTACGGCGGCCAGCATGGCCTGATACGAATCGGGGTTCATGTCACCTCCTGTCAACTCTGGAGCCGGGATATGTCCGCCGCCTGCAGGAATAGCTGGCGGATCTGATGCAGCAGCGCCAGCCGGCTGCGGCGCAGTTTTTCGTCGTCGGCCATTACCATCACTTTGTCGAAGAAGGCATCCACGGGATCGCGCAGCTGCGCCAAGTACTTAAGGGCGTCGGTGTATTTGCCCGCGGCGAACAGCGGCGCCACCTGGGTGGCCACCACCGCCAGGCGTTCGGCCAGCGCCTTTTCCGCGTCTTCGATCAGCAGGCCGGACTCAACGGTTTGCGCCTTTGCATCGCCCCCCGCCTGCTTGAGAATATTATGGATACGCTTATTCGCCGCGGCCAGTGCCGCCGCCTCCGGCATGCCGCGGAATATCTGCAAGGCCTCGAGCCGTTGGATCACCTGGTCCAGGCGTGTCGGATTCAGACTCAGCACCGCATCGATCTCGTCGGGCAGGAAACCCTTTTCCCGCAGATAGGGCTTCAAGCGATCGAGCATAAAACCATAGAGGTCCTGGGCGACGCTGTCGGCGACCACGCCGGAAGGAAAATGGCCGCGCGCAAGTTGCAGGAGTTCAAGAATATCCACTGACGGGAAATTTTTGCTTTCCATCAAAATGCGAATGACGCCCAGCGCTTGGCGCCGCAAACCGAACGGGTCCTTGTCGCCCGTGGGCACGAGACCGACGCCGTAGATACCGACCAGCGTATCAAGTTTGTCGGCCAAGGCCACCGAACATGCAACTTTGCCATCTGGTAAGCCATCCCCGGCAAAACGAGGACGATAGTGACCTTCAATTGCACTTGCTACTATTTCATTTTCACCATCATTCAAGGCGTAGTATTTACCCATGACACCCTGCAATTCAGGGAACTCGCCTACCACATCAGATAACAGATCGGCCTTACATAAGTAAGCGGCAAGCTGAGCATGCTCTTTATTAGCGTTAAGCAGTCCCGCAACCTCACCCGCAAGTTTTTGGATACGCTCTACACGCTCAAGTTGGCTGCCAAGCTTGTTGTGGTACACAACTTTGTCGAGGCGCTGTACACGGTCTTTGAGTTTGGTCTTTTTATCTTGCTCAAAAAAGAATTTCGCATCGGACAAGCGTGCACGCAAAACACGCTCATTGCCATGAATGATGTGTTTTGTATTTTTTGTTTCCATGTTACTGATTATCACAAACTGGGGTAATAATTTTGCATCCCTACCAAAGACAGGAAAGTACTTTTGGTGGTATTTCATCGTAATGGTAAGACATTCGAGCGGCACATCTAAAAAAATTGATTCAAACTTACCCATATATACTTTTGGGTATTCAGTCAAAGCTGTCACTTCATTGAGCAATGCACCACCGCCGCCATAGAACTTTGCATTTTCTGTGTCTGTGAGCGAGCCTGTTCCAGGAAACATGTGTCCAGGTTGGACTTGGCTTTCCATATCAATACGCGTGTCAAATTCCCGCTCGATTTTTCCTATTTCTGCCTTAATTATTTCGCGGCGCGTCTTAAAATCAACTATTGTTTTGCCTGCTTTCTCCAGAGTCTTAGCATAATTTTCGGCAGACAAAATCTTAATCCAGCCTTCTTCGCCCAGGAAACGATGCCCCAGGGTCTTGTTGCCGCTCTTGAGCCCGAGCACTTCCCCCGCCACCACTTTCTTACCGTGCAGCATGATCAATCCATGCACCGGGCGGACGAATTGCACGTCTTTATCGCCCCAACGCATGAGCTTGGCCACGGGCAGCTTCTTGAGGCTGGTCTCGACGATGGCGGCCAGATGCTGCGCCAGACCCTCGCCCTTCTGCTTGAAGCTGTAGACGAAATACTCGCCCTTGTCGCCGCTGCGCTTTTGTAACTTGTCCGCGTCCACACCGCAGGACTTGGCGAATCCCAGCAGCGCAGGGCTGGGCTGGCCGTCGGCACCGACGCCACCACTGACCGCCGGGCCCTTGCGTTCGACCATGCGGTCCGGTTGCTTAGGCAACACTTGTGAAATCAGCACGGCGAGGCGACGAGGTGTGGCGAAGACCTGCTGGACACTGTCGGCGGCGAGAAATCCCTGCTCTTTAAGGCTGGCGTAAATACCACCGGCGAAAGCCAGTGACAAGCGCTCCAACGACTTGGGCGGCAGCTCTTCAGTGCGCAGTTCGATTAGCAGGTTGTCGTTGCTCTTGTTCTTTCTCAGGGCCACGGCGGTTTTCGGACTGCGCCGGGTTTTGGTGGTGGATTTTTTCTTGCCCATGGTTTATTTCTGCTTTGCGGTCTTGAGCATGGGCCGCTCTCGGCCATCCATGGCCTTCGCGGCAGTGCGGTGTTTGCCTCCCCGCAGGGGGCTTGTGCTCCTGCACATCGGGAAACCGAGTTTCTCACGCGCGTCGTAATAGCTCTGCGCCACCAGGCGCGCCAGGACGCGCACCCGGCCGATATACGCGGCGCGCTCGGTGGTGGAAATGGCGCCGCGTGCATCCAGCAGGTTGAAGGTGTGCGAGCATTTCATCACCATCTCGAAACCCGGCAGCGGCAGGTTGGCCTGCATCAGCCGCCTGGCCTCGGATTCGTAATCGTTGAACTGCTGCAACAACCAGTTCACGTTGCTGTGTTCGAAATTGTATTTCGACTGTTCCACTTCGTTCTGGTGGTACACGTCGCCGTAACTCACGCCCTCGGTCCAGGTGAGGTCGAACACGTTTTCCACACCCTGCAGATACATGGCCAGGCGCTCGAGGCCGTAGGTGATCTCCCCCAGCACCGGCTTGCACGGCAGGCTGCCGACTTCCTGGAAATAGGTGAACTGCGTCACCTCCATGCCGTTCAACCAGACCTCCCAGCCGAGGCCCCAGGCCCCCAGGGTCGGCGACTCCCAGTCGTCCTCGACAAAACGGATATCGTGCACGCGGGTGTCGATGCCGAGTTCGCGCAGCGAGCCCAGATACAGTTCCTGGATATCGTCCGGCGACGGTTTAAGCACCACTTGAAATTGATAGTAGTGTTGCAGGCGGTTGGGGTTCTCGCCGTAGCGCCCGTCTTTCGGGCGGCGCGACGGCTGCACATACGCGGCCTTCCACGGCTCCGGCCCGAGGGCGCGCAGAAAGGTGGCGGTATGGAAGGTCCCCGCCCCCATTTCCATGTCATAGGGTTGCAGGATGGCACAGCCCTGGCGCGCCCAGTAACGTTGCAGGGTGAATATGAGTTCCTGGAAGATCAAAGTAGGCCTTTATGTTATCGCATACGCCGGGCATCACCTCGCCTGCGGCCACCACAGTTCGTGACTGGGATTATACCCATACCCGGGGCCCCGGTGCATACACTCGGAGTGCGGGAGCTTGTGCTCCCGCGCCCACGACCACTGGGACACCTCAGATGGGCTGTGACGTGCCGGACGGCGGCTCTTGCTCCATCGGGGTCGGGCTCGGCTCCGGGACCAGCTCCTGTTCCGTGGGCGGGGCCGTCGCCGGCGCTACCTCCGTTACCTCAGGATCGGGGCTCGCACCGATACCCGCATCCAGGCTTTCCTCCGGTGCGGTATAACGTGTGCCCATGAGGCTGAGGATCTTTTTTGTCCGCCGCAAAAAGAAATCAGAGCGTGTCGCCGGATTATTCTTCACCGGACCGGGCAGCGTGGCCGCGAGTTCCGCCGCCTGGGTCACCGACAGGTGCGCCACCGGGATACCCCAATAGGCCTGGGCGGCGGCCTGCACGCCATAGATGCCACGACCGAATTCGGCGGTATTGAGGTAGATTTCGAGTATGCGCTGCTTAGCGAGGTGGCGTTCGAGCCCCATGGTCAGAACGATTTCGTGCCATTTTCGCACCGGGTTGCGGGACGGATTGAGGAACAGATTCTTCGCCGTCTGCTGCGAGATGGTGCTGGCCCCAAACAGCAATTGGCCACGCTCCATGTTGTAGTCCCAGGCATCCTTCATGGCGATCAGATCCAGCCCATTGTGCGTGTAAAAACGACTGTCTTCCGCCACCAGCACCGCCCGCAGCAGGGGTTTGGGTACGGTGGTAAACGCCACTGGCGACCAGCGCAGTGGCGGCCAGTCTTTTTCCACACGCCGCTGCTCGTAGACATGGATGAAATTGGTCTTAGGGATAGGGCCTGCCGCCAACCGGCTCCAATCCGGCCAGATATACGTCAAGTAGGAGAGATCCACGATCAACAACACCAGGATAATTCGCAGCCACCAACGGATATGATTACTCAACCAACGGGACATGCGACGTAATTTATTCATGCTTATTCCGATTCGATTCGCGAGCGGCCAGCCTGGCCACGCTGTGGGCTCACGCGTGGCACGCCTACAGTGGCAGCGGTGGCATTATACACCCAGGCATACACATCGCCCCGAGCACGCGCCGCTGCAGATCGGCGTTCACCTCGGCGGTGCTCTCAGCTTTAGAACTACTCTAAGCTGTTTTCTAACCTACTTTAAGCAGGTGTACTGCGCTGTTGGACTTACTGGGTCATTTCGTTTAAGGTTTTGCCAGCTGCTAAGCCGACGCTCGAGCCGCCGAGGAGGAGAGACCCATGCTGGGTCGCTGTATCATAATTATACCAATGTAATCAAACGGGTCCTTCGGGACCCGTTTTCTTTCCAACGCCCTACTGAGCCGATCCACTGGTGTCACCGCTGCCAGGGCCTGAGACGGTGCGTCTTCCCGGCTTTGCCTGAAGGCGGAAACGGGTGCTCGTGCCACCCTCCACAATGGTTTAAAATCCGGCGGTAGAGATACCGACCTCAAGCGCAATCAACCCCACGACCTTAACACGGTAGTATCTGTTTTATCCGAGGCGTGCACGCATGACACAAACCCGTAAAGCGGTGGCCCTGATTTCCGGCGGTCTCGATTCGCTGCTGGCCACGCGCCTCATCCTGGACCAGGGCGTGCACGTGGAAGGACTGAATTTTTATACCGGCTTCTGCGTCGAGGGCCACACCCACGCCATCCGCACCCTGCATCAGACCAAACCCAAGCGTAACAACGCCCTGTGGTCGGCGGAGCAACTCGGCATCAAACTGCATATCATCGATGTCATCGAGGAATACAAAGATATCGTCATCAATCCCAAACACGGCTATGGCGCAAATCTCAACCCCTGTCTCGACTGCAAGGGTTTTATGGTCGGCAAGGCGCGCGCCTGGATGGAGTCCCACGGCTTCGATTTCATCATTACCGGCGAAGTCATCGGCCAGCGGCCCAACTCGCAGCGGCGCGACACCATGCCGGTAGTGGCGCGGGAATCCGGCGCCTTCGATCGCCTGCTGCGGCCACTGTGCGCCAAATTACTGCCGGAGACCCTGCCCGAGCGCGAAGGCTGGGTCGCGCGCGACAGGTTGCTGGGCTTGAGCGGGCGCAACCGCAAGCCGCAGATCGCCCTGGCGGGCCAGTTCGGGTTCGATGACTACGCCCAGCCGGCGGGCGGCTGCTGCTTCCTCACCGACCCGAATTACACCCGGCGACTAAACGATCTGTGGTCGACCCGCGGCGAAAAACGTTACGAGCTGGACGACATCATGCTGCTCAAGGTCGGACGGCATATGCGCCCACGGCCGAACTTCAAACTCATCATCGGGCGCGAGGAAGGCGAGAATAATTTCCTCAATGGCTATCGCAAACAGTTTGTCCACTTGTCCGCCGTCAGCCACGACGGTCCGCTGGTGCTGATCGAGGGCGACACCAGCGAGGAGGATCTTCTGCTGGCGGCGCGCCTGACGGCGCGCTTTGGGCAGGGGCGCGACGCCGCCTGCGTGGACGTGGAAATCACCGATAAATCCGGGGCAACACGCCGCCTGGAGGTGTCACCCTTAAGCGTCGATCAGATCCCGCAGGAATGGTATCTGTGAGCCATCATCACCTCGATGCGCGCCGGCTGCTCTGCCCCATGCCGGTGATCCGCACCCAAAACAAACTCGCGGAGCTGCAGGCGGGCGACACCCTGGAGGTGACCTGTTCCGATCCGGGCGCACTGCACGACATCCCGGCCTGGTGCCGCGTGCACGGGCACGAGATACTCTCCACCTCCAACCAGGCCGGCGAGATCACCATCACGCTGCGCGTAACCAGGTAACGACCGGTGAGCGAAGGCGCACAACATACGCTGTTTGATACCACCGACCCGGTACGCTTCGCCGCCAGCAAGCGTGTGACCTACGTCAGCATGTCGGCCAATATTTTTCTGACGGTCGCCCAGATATTGATAGGCATCATCGGCCATTCACAGGCGCTCGTCGCCGACGGCTTTCACACGCTGTCCGACCTGGTCTCCGACTTTATGGTCCTGTTCGCCCTGAAACACGGCGCCAAGGAGGCGGATGCGGACCATCCCTACGGCCACGCGCGCATCGAAACCGCCATCACCGTTGCCCTCGGTATCATTCTGGTGCTGGTGGGCGCCGGCATCGGCGTGCGCGCCGTCGTGCGCCTGGCAAGTGGTGAAGCACTGGTCGCTCCCGCCGCCATCACCCTGTGGGTGGCAGCGGTCACCATCCTGGCCAAGGAAGGCCTGTATCAATACACCGTGCGCACGGCGCGGCGCTTCGACTCGGAGCTGTTGCGCGCCAGCGCCTGGCATCACCGCAGCGA